>CALMJO010000096.1 GCA_937864375.1 uncultured Spirochaetota bacterium | reverse complement strand
GCTCTTTTACATTGGCTCATTTTACTACGAGGCCGACGCGGCGCGCGTCGAAAAGGTCGCCATAGAGCTCGAATGAGAGCGCCGTCGCGAGCTCCCTCGCACCGCTAGGCCCTCCGTATGACCGCGCCGGGGAGCTTCCCCTTGACGGGGGCGCCCTCCGCGACGACCTGCACGCCGTTGATGAAGACGTGCTCGATCCCCCGGGGATGCACCCGCGGCTCGTAGAAGCTCGCCCCCGTCGCGAGCTCCGCGGGATCGAAGACGACGATGTCCGCGAAATATTTTTCTTTGAGCACGCCGCGCTCACGGATGTTCATGCACGCCGCGGGAAGCGAGGTGCACCTGCGCACGGCCTCCTCCATCGACATGAGCTTTTTATCCTTCGCGAAGACCTGGATGAAGCGCGGAAAGCAGTCGTAAAAGACGTGCGCGGGCCGGCCCACGGGGCGGAGGATCGTGTCGGTCGCCGGCATTGAATTGGGGTGCAGGAATCCCGACCACATGGAGCGGAAGGTGAAGGGATCGTCCGGGACCGTGGGCGTGTGGAAGACCATGACCTCGCCCCGCTCCTCGATGAGCAGGTCGCACAGCGCTTCGAAGGCGTGCTTCTTCTGCGCGCGCCCCACCTCGGGAAAGGTCATTCCCTCCATCCAGCGGTTTTTCTCGCTCGCGACCGCCATGACGCGCAGCCCCGACCACCCCGTCATCTTGAGGTAGTTGAACGACCAGGTGGCCCCGTCGCGATGCGGCCACACCGGCTCCACGGTTTCGATGTCGCGCCTCACCCGTTTCCTGAAACCGCCGTCGGCGAGCCGCGCGAGCGCCTGTGCCTTGCTCCCCTCGGAGACGTAGGGCGGGAGGAAGGCGAAGAGCTCGGTGAAGCCCTGCGAGGTGGGGACCAGGTCGAAGCGCACGCGCACGCCGTCGCGCTCCGCCGCGTCGATGAGCTTTAGCTTGGATTCGAGTCCCTTCTCGATGGGGATGGGAACGTGCATTTTATTGTACATGAACGAGCCCGCCTTCGCGAAGGCCTGGGTGAGCCAGGCGAGCCCCTTCGTGTAGGGCTGCCAGTAGAGGTGCGACACCTGGACGGGGATGCCGTTCTTCCTTCCCACCGCGAAGACCTCCTCGAGCGCGAGGTCCAGCGTGTGCGCGTAGCTGCGCAGGTGGCTGGTGAACACGCCGCCGTATTTCGCGAGCACCTTTCCCAGGCCGTCCAGCTCCGCCGCGTCGCTCTGGAGCCCGGGAAAATACTGGAGCCCCGTGCTCATTCCCATGCAGCCCTCGTCCATCGACTGCTCCAGGCAGCGCTCCATCGCCTTCTGCTCTGCCTTCTCGAGCAGGCGCGTGACCAGCCCCGACGCGGCAATGCGCAGCGTCCCGTGTCCCGCGAGGAGCGCCATGTTGAGGAGCGTGCCGCGCTTCCCGATGAGGCCCAGGTACTCTCCCGGCGACTTCCAGGTGACCGATTCGCCCAGCTTCCGTCCCGAGATGTTCTCCAGGTAGGTGAGGATCTGCTCCCGGTGCGGTCCGCCGGCGAATGAGCTCGAGAACCCGCAGTTGCCGCCCACGAAGGTGGTGACTCCCTGCATGACGAGCGGCTCGAGCATCTTCTCGTGCCCCTCAAGGTGCACGGCAAAGTCCGCGTGCGAGTGCACGTCGATGAATCCGGGGGCCGCGATCTTCCCCGCGGCATCCACCTCGCGTTTGGCGATGGTCCGGGAAAGGTCGCCGATCTTTTCGATCCTGTTTTTCTTCACGGCGACGTCGGCGCGGTACGCGGGCGCGCCGGTTCCGTCTGCGACCTGCGCGTTGCGGATGAGAACGTCGAGCATGGCGGGACCTCCATGGAAGCGGTGTGCAAGGTGCGGACGCCGCAATGATACGCGCGCCGGGCGGCGTGTCAAATGAAATTGCTCCCATAAAACGGCTTGCGTTTCGTGTGCGGTCGCGCTACAAGGAGCGGGGGCCGATTGACGCTCATGATAATCTGCAGCAAGCGCCTGGTACGCATGCTCACCCTCGGCAGGGCCGTGGGCATTACCCTCTTCCCCTTCATCATAATCGTCCCCGAGCTGCGGCACGACCCTTACGTCATCAACCACGAGCGCATCCACCTCCGCCAGCAGGTCGAGATGCTCGTCCTCGTGTTCTACGTGCTCTACTTCGCCTCGCTCTGCTGGAACCTGGCGCGCCTCCGGAACTTCATGGCCGCCTACCTCATCGTGTTCTTCGAGCGCGAGGCTTACGACAACGAGTACGACCTGGGCTACCTCGGGCGGAGGAAGGCGTTCGCGAGCCTGGGGTACGCGTTCGGGAAAAAGAGGGCGCGATGAGGGCCATGAAAAAAACCGCCCAGGGCCCCGCTATAACAGCAGCTCGATCTCTCCGGCGCAGAAACCCTTTTCGTGCATCATGCATTTCCCGATTTCGGGAGTGATGCGGAAGCTCACACCCAGCGCCTCCAGCCAGCAGCCTATACGGTAGATCACCCCGCATTCGTAGCCGTCAATGAAGCCGGCCGTGCGTATTCCCGTGAACGCGAAGCACTCGCCCTTCGCCCATTCCCAGCGGAGCAGGTTCCGGGACGGCGAGCCCAGCGCGAACCGCGCGCCCACCGACGCCGGCAGCACGAGCTCGAGCGCGTTCCTGAAAAAAGCGAGGTACTCGTCAAAATCCGGGGCCGCGCTCAATCCGCCAATGAGCTTTCTTGTCCTCTGCATCTCGAGCGGCGCCATGGACTTTATGGCCGCCTTGTTCAACCGGTTCGCGGTTTCGATGCCGGCCATGAGCGCCGTATTGTAAAACCACATGCCGTCATGCGTCAGCCAGCTCTTGCCCAGGTAGTCCCTGAGCGCCGCTTTTTCGATGCCGTCCATTGCGGTCATTGCAGGTCCTCCGATCTAAGTAGTGCAGCCTTGCCGCGCCGCGGGACGCGGCGTCAGCGCAGCCTCCGCGACATGACCAGGATGAGTCCCGCCGCGATGAAGGCCGCCGCGCACATGAACATGGCGCGCGGGCCCAGCGTGTCGATGATCAGGCCCGCGATCGCGGGTCCCACGAGCAGCGCGCCGTTCTGGCAGCCCATGTAGAGCCCCAGGTACCCCGCGGTACGCTCCGCGGGGATTAGTTTCAGGAAATACGTGTAGGCGACCGTGAGCACGACCGCGTACCCCGCGCCGGTAAGAAAGAGCAGGATCCATACCGTCGCGATCGAGGAGGTAAATCCCATGACGAACATCGAGAGGACCAGGATCGCGAGGCCGGCGGCGGTGACGCGCCTGTGGCCCAGCCTGTCTCCCAGCATGCCCGCCGGGAGAGCGAAGGCGACGTACGCGACGATCAGGAAGAGCAGCTTCATCACCGCGTCCTGGGTGCTCACGCCCAGCATGTCCCTGACGGCGATCACGAAAAACACCATTACCATCCAGAGCCCCGTCCACCAGCAGGTCATCGCGGCGAGAAAGACCAGGACGGGGCGGTTCCTGGACGCCTCCCCCAGGAGCCGCTCGGTAAAGGCGGGCGGCGCGCCGTCTGAGCGCTCGCGCGTCCCCACGATCATCACCATGGCGGCGACGAAAATTCCCGCCGCCGCGCACGCGAACGGCAGGACGCGCCCCTGGTCCCAGCTCCTCGCGCCAAAAAACATGAAGGAGAGTATGCCCAGC
>CALMJO010000095.1 GCA_937864375.1 uncultured Spirochaetota bacterium | reverse complement strand
GTCGGTATCGCGGTTCTCGTCCCTGAATTCGTCGAGGATGCTCCTTGCCGCGTTCAGATCCGACTCCCTGATCTCGATCCTGATCTTCCCGAAGATCGAAGAGCGAAGGGGATGCGCGGAGATGGAGTGCTCGTCGGAGATGAAGCTCGGGATGCCTATGGATTCCAGTCTCCCCTTCAGGAGATTGGCTTCGAACAGCGAGTCAAGCGTGGTGAGTACGGAAATTTTTTCAGTAGGCCCGGTCATGGTTTTTCCTTTCTTCGTGAGTGACGACTTCAAGTCCCCGACGGGAATCCCGTTCCCGTCTACGGCATTCCGGTGCCGTAAACGACGAAGAACGGGCCTGGCTTCAAGCATGCCTTCGTACGAGTTATCATCGTGTACAGGGGTAATGTCAAACCGGAAACGCCCTGGACCAGCGACTCATGCCTGAATTCAAGGATGCCCCAAAGCCCGAATTACGCTTGCCGGTCGCGGCGGGTCGGTCGTATGCTGTGCGCGCAGGGGCGGCGATGATCCGGGAACGCCCGTTCGCAAGGGAGCAGGCAGATTGAAAAATATTCTGATAGTCACACTCGTGTTCATCTCACTCGCCGCGCACGCGACGGCGCTTACCGCCGGGGACGCGGGATCGGAACCCCGCGCGGAAATAAATGAACCGTACGCGCCCGGCCTCTTCGACAACCTGGGCGGGAACGTGTACGACTCGTTCATAAGTCCCGTCGGCCTCCTGCATGTCGCCGCGGTGCCGTCAACGTACCTGCTCTCACATTATTACGCGGATTACCGCGTGCAGAAGTACCTGTCGGAACACGACAGGCTGGAGAATTTTTACGAGCCAGCTGCATGGATGGGATACGCGCTTCCCGTGGTCGTCGCGCTGCCGCTGTACGCGCACGGGAAGATCACGGGCGAAAACGAGACGCTCGGCGCGGGGTGCGCGGCGGCGCAGGCCATGCTCATTGCGGTCACGTACACCACCATCCTCAAGGGGCTCACCGGGCGCCCGCACCCGGACGCATGGTACGAGGGTGACAAGCGCGCCTACAGCAGGGAGTTCAACATAGGGCTCGCGCGGGGAAGCCTGCACTGGGGATGGCCCTCCGGGCACACCTGCACGGCCATGGCGACGGCGACCGCGCTCACGGCCTACTACCCGGGCAATCCCTGGGTCGCCGCGGGCGGCTACACGGTCACCGCGTACATGGCGGTGGGGATGCTCGGGGCGCACAGGAGCTCCGCCCACTGGCTGTCCGACATCGTCGCGGGGGCGCTCATGGGTTTTCCCATCGGCTGGACCGTGGGAAAACACTTCCGGCGCGCGGCAGACGGCGCGGGCGAAGGGGACACGCGCCGCGCGGAGATCATCCCGCTTGTCGCGCCGGGTTTCGTGGGAGCCGCGGGGGCGTGCCGGTGGTAAGCGATGCCCGTGCGCTGCCGGGAAGCTTCATCGCTCACTTCCCGTAGGAAGTCCTGAGAAACTGAACCAGTTCCTCGACAGGAATCCCCAGCCGCCTCGTGCCGAACGTCGAGATGCGGAAGACCCTGGTCGCTTTCTTCGCGCTCTTCTTCCAGTTGACCTCGATCTTTTTCCCGAACATCGTCTTCTAATACGATCCGGACGATCTGGTCCCTTGCGATGCGCTTCTTCCTGCCGTAGAAATACCGCAGCTCCACACCGGCGTCGTCGAAGACGAATTTTATGACGCCAACCTCGTAGAAAAAGAAGATCACGAGCGCCGCGAGCATCAGGAAGTTCCTGGTCCACAGGTACATCCATACGATCCACGCGACCAGGGCGAAAAACGCCATCCCGTTTATCCAGTCGGTAATGACGACCGGGAAGGCGGGGGCGCCGGGTGAGGGTGCTGGGGCGGTATTGTTTTGCTGCATGGCTATTTTTCCCTTGTCATTCGATGAATCCCTGCTTCACGGCGTTCTCTATGAGCTCCCGGACGAAGTCCCACAGCGCGGGCGAGCCTTTCTCAATTCTGCTGTTGATCTGCATGATTTGTTCCGCGGGGACCCTGTTCTCGCGCCACGCCCTTCCCCCGGTCCTGTAATTCAGTATGATCGCCACCAGCCTGTCGATCGACCGGGCGAAACGCGCCTCGGGCGTGGAGTCCTCCTCGAA
>CALMJO010000094.1 GCA_937864375.1 uncultured Spirochaetota bacterium | reverse complement strand
TCCCTGCACCTTCTGCTCGATCGCCCCCGTGTGGGGCCGCGCGCCGCACTCCCGCTCGGCGCGCGGGATCGTGGACGAGATGACGATCCTTCACCGCGAGCACGGCGTGCGCCAGTTTCTCTTCCAGGACGAGTATTTCATTTCCAGCCCCGGGCGCGCGCACGAATTCGCCCGTCTTCTGAATCAATCCGGGATCGACGCGACCTACAAGGTCTTCGCGCGCGTGGACCTGGTGGACGAGGAGTCCCTGCGCGCGCTGGCGGACACGGGCTGCGTGGAGATTCGCTTTGGCGTGGAGTCGGGCTCCGACAGGGTGCTGGAGCGCATACGCAAGGGCTTCGATTCGGGCACGGCGCTCAGGGCCGTGGCGCGCGCGAAGCGGCACATCCGGGGCGTGGACGCCTTCTACATCTGGGGCTTTCCCTTCGAGACGATGGAGGACTTTGGCGAATCGGTTTTCCAGATGGCGGCGCTCCGGGGGATGGGCGTGCGCATCCTCCCCTCGCTCCTCACCTACCTGCCGCAGAGCGGGCTCTACCGGGAGTTGCCCGACGCCTCCAGGCTCGAGTTCTGTCCCTGGCTCATGCCGGAATACATGATGGCGGGCATGGAGCGCCGGCTCTCGGTGCGCGTGAGCGTGGACCCGCAGTTTTCAAACTTTTTCGATTACATCGTGCGCAACAGGGACATCTTTCCCGGCTTCTTCCATCTGGACATCGAGCAGAACCTCGTGCCCAAGCTCGCGATGCTCGAGGAATTCGATTTTTACCGGACCGAGGTCGAGGAGTCGTGCGGGGCGCACTCTCCCTCGCAGACCGGAATGCACCCCGGGGACGCGGACGAGGCCGGCCGCGCATGATGCCAAAGGTGGGAGCCGACGGGCCCCCCGGTGCAGGGAAGCCCGGCTACTTTATTACCAGCTTGACCTTGAAGCTCTTCGCCGGCTTCACGTCCCTCCGGAACGGCTGGAGGTACGAGAACTCGACCTCGTCCTCGCCCGCGGAGATCGCGGTAAGCTTCATCACCTGGGTTTCGATTCCCCCCGTGATGCCCGTGTCCGGCGACTCTACGGCGTGATCCTTCACCTCGGACAGCCCCTTCGCCGAACGCGCCTCCCAGCGAAAGCCCGTCGAGAACTGCGCCTCGAGCCTGATCAGCATCGCGGCTCCCGGGGCAAGGGTGATGACCCTGCCCTCGTCCGCCGGGCCGAGCGCGACTGCCGGGAGGGAAGAGCATCCCGCCTGGAGAAGTGCAGCGGCGCAGCACAGCATACCTATACCGATCGCCAGTGATCTGTTTTTCATCGCCCCTACCTCACATTCCTTCGACGACGACCCACGCCGCGCCAAAGCCTATGTTGTTGCAGCCGTATTCAACCCATCCATAGCCGTTCTCGCCCCAGTCCTCGCTCCAGGAATTCTTGATGAGGTAGGAACGCTTCGCGTCGTCCCAGCCCACGATCACGATGCCGTGGTTGATGTCCCGCGGGCCCCATGTCGCGGCGTTCTCGTCGAACACGCCGCTCCGGTATGCCTGGAAGGCCGGGGTCGCCTTGATGCAGGCCGCGAGGGGGCCGTACCTGCACAGCGCCGCCTTCATCTCGCCCGTCGAGGGGATGCCGGCGTCCTGTTTCACGTAGCCCCACGCGGCGATCTTGAACGGAACATCGCCGCCCTTCCTGCATGCCTTTTCCTTCGCGACGTACGGATCGCTCGACTCGTCGACCGGGGCGTTGCGCGTGAGATAGTCGAAGGCGTACCCGTACCACCCGCCGCTGCAGCTTCCGGCATCGCGCCCGGAGGCGTCCGACGCACAGTCGACCATGTACTGCTCGGAGAGGTCGAATTCCCGCTTGTTCACGATGAGCGCGCTTGCCTCCACCACCGCCATCGAGGTGAACGCCCAGCAGCTCCCGCAGTTTTCCTGGAATCTAATGGGAGTCACCTTGCCGCGCTGCACCCAGCTGAACGCACCGGCGGCGGGATCGGCGTCGGGCGTGAGAGCCTGTTCCTTTTTTGGCTCGACCGCGGGGGTTTCGTCCTTTTCGCCGGCGAACGAATCCTCGTCCCTGCGGTCGGCTTCGTCGGCCTCCTTCTCTTTTTCGGGCTCCACCGTCTTGTCAGGCTCCCTCGCCTTCT
>CALMJO010000093.1 GCA_937864375.1 uncultured Spirochaetota bacterium | reverse complement strand
GCCGGCTTTAGCCGGACACGAAGCCACCGCCTTCAGGCGGTGCGTGGTTCACTTCCTCTTCGCATGCGCGTTTTTTGCGCATTGTTTTCACGGCATGGTCAATGTCGTCCATGCTGAGCGTGATATTCTTAAGGCCGCGCCGGCGATCGTCAGCGCGGCGTCAATCCGTTCCTCCCTGGAGAGGGCGGAAAGTATGGATAAGCTCTTCTTCTGCTTTCATAAGTTTTGAAAGGAGATTGTTTATTGCCTTTTCGGCATCATTTAGCTCATCTTCTCCAATTAAATCATTAACTCTCTCAGCCCATGCAACTACTTTCGGGCGTATTTTCTTAATAGAGTCTAGTCCTTTTTCCGTACTCGATAAAAGCTTTGCGCGTCTATGTGCAGGATTAGGCAGAAACTCGGCCAGCCCTTCAAGTACAAGTATATCGGCAATACGTTGGACACTTTGACGCGCCAATCCCATACTTCTCGCTATTGCCGCTACAGTATGCTGCTCATGCAGGACGGCCCCAAGAACTTGCCAGCGTGCGGATGTCAAATCACTCCCTTTCGTAAGACAGTCTGCCGCCTTTACAAAATAGCCGTTCAACTTGAATACATTTAATACAAATCGGTTTACTACCTCAACTGATGACCTGTTTCGCTCCTTCATGACGTAAGGCCTCCATGAATTCAAAATAGTATTCAGGGTTTCCTGTTTTGTATAGGTTATACCAGGCATTAAGCGTGTTTAACGAAAAGATTCCAAGCCTGCCGAGGATCAATCTGGCAAATTCGAGTGAAGCAGTCACAGAGGCGGTAATGATGCCACCATCTTCAACCGCAGGTTCTTGAACATAATTTGCAATCCCATGATACCCGCTGGAGGCAAGCCAATCTGGATCGTTGCTGGTGTGACGACGATCGTCCAGAAGCCCCACTCTCGCGAGACCAAAAGTGGCTCCACAGATTGCAGCAATTGGAACTCCGGATTCCACAAAATCCCGTGCTTTAACAAGTGCGGGGTCTGCAATTGTATCAGCCCATAGCTCCGAACCAGGCAATATCAGCATTGAGCTTTTCCCAGGCACAAGCTCATCTAACGACATATCAGGTTGAATTGTTATCCCGCCCATAGATCGAACCATTTTTCGATCCATCCCGACAGTTTTCACACTATAGGGAGATGCCATACCTGGTGCTGGTCTGTTAATATGAGCGATAGTAAATGCAGGCTCCCAATCTGCCATTGAATCCAGTACAAACAGGTGGACATCCCTCAAACCATTGTGATTTTCAGATTTCATGCTGCATTCTCCATTAATTGGTTTAATCAAGTAATATGACAGCATATTACCATAATGGCAGTATACTGTCAATATATTTTGTGTTTTTAATCCTATACCATCTTGAGCTACCCGGCGCGTCCTGCGCCTTTAGCTCATAAAACCCCCTATCCAAGGAACATGGAATAACTTACGGAAATTATTATGTCCCTTCATTAAACAGATATTCCTGACTGTACGGTTATGAATGAAAGTTTAACTGGAACTGCCGGTCGCTTTCATCGGAAAACGCACTATTGTCTATTGTAATCTCAACGCATGATCATCCAATGGCAAAGTGGGGGATTTTCAAGTGGCTATTACCGGGGGGATTTTGAGTGGCCAACTGGGATTGATACCTTACCAATCCCAGCAAGGCTCTGGTAATGACGAGAACCAGGATCAGTTTATCCTCTCCCACTGTTTTTTGACAAATGGAACAAGGTACCTGATCATGACGAATGAAAACAGCGTAGTCGCGATCCCGGAGGATTCGAACAGGAAATCGTTTGGCTTCTCATAGAGCTTTGTGCCGCCGAATTCAGGCGGGAACATCTTCGTTATGACTTCTTCCGAGGCACCACCGAAGTAGAGGGCGTTCTTCAGCAAATGGTTATAGCCCCCCTCATAAAAACCGACCCCGACTATCCACATGACGGCAAGAACAGTGAAGGCGGCCAGCAGCAGTGTGCTCGATTTCCTGATTGACTGGTATTGCAGGTAAAGGGTCAATGCGAGGATTGGAAGGAAGAAAAAGAGCGGCATGATGATGCGCCATGAAGTGTTATACAGAGCGCCTCCGTATATATGATGGATGCTCGTGAATAACACCAATGCGATAGTGCTGAGGGCCAGGTTCCTGTCGCCGTTGTTTTCCTGAATAACCGCTGAATGATTCAACATTACTATCCTCCTTTTCCGGCTAGTATGATTGGAATTTGTGGAGCTTCATTAAAGGCCTATTCCGCCTCCAGGCGGATATTCTTTACCGCATCCATATCTGATGGATAATGACGAGCGCCCTTCCAGAAGCAGAACGCCGCCCCCAGGCTGGTCGCGGCCAGGATGATTATGCCGGTCTGCAGGCCCCCCGCACCTCCGCCCAGCGCGTCAGAAACCGCACCGACGAGCGCGGGACCGATGGCGCCGAAAAGGTACATGAAGAGTATTGACATTCCCCACGCGATGCCCTTGTACCGGGGATGCACCACCTCCTGCGTGGCGGCATTGACGCCGGGAAGCCAGACGGAAGACGCGGCTCCGTAGATCACCAGCATGGTCATGGACAGCGCAAAGGTGGAGCTCGACATCAGGATGAAACCGGTCACGGCAAACACCACGGTGATGGGTTCGCTCCAGACGGCCACGGCCAGCCTTCCACGGGGGTCCTTCTTCTGGCGCCAGTCGGCCAGGAAGCCGCCAATCACCATGCCGGCTATCGCGGAGATGCCCACCATTCCCATGATCATCCCCGCTTTGTCCTCGGCCACGTGGATTGTGCGCATCAGGAGCGCCGGCGTCCAGGCGAGCACGGCGGTTATCAGAACATTGTGCAGTCCGGACCCCAGAAATATCCACCGCATCGTGGGGACCTTGAAGAGACTCGCGGCGTCCCGGAAAATGCCCGACGAAGCCTCGTCTTCCGCCTTCACGGTTTTGTAATCGCGAAGGAAAAAGGCTGCCAAGCCGAGGACCACGCCCGGAGCGGCGAAAAAATAAAAAGGCGTCCTCCATCCCCCGTGGTTCGCCGACAGATATCCGCCCAGGATGACTCCTATCGTGGCGCCCAGCGGCATGGCCATGTTGAAGATGCCGAGCGCGCGGCTGCGGAACTCGGGCGGAAAAGCGGCCGTGATCATGGCGGTGCCGCCCGAAGAGAAGCCCGCTTCGCCCACGCCCACGACGGTGCGCGGGAGCAGGACCCCCAGGAAGCTCCTTCCCAGCGCGGTAAACCACGTGGCTGCGCTCCATATGATCGCCATGAGGCCTATTGCCTTGCGCCGGCTCCACCGGTCGACCAGCCGCGCCACCGGGAATGAGAAAAACGCGATGCACAGGAAGAAAACGGCCTGAAGCATTCCCGCCTGCGTGTCCGAGAGGCCCAGCTCGATCTTGAGGGGCTCCATTACGGCCGAAAGCACCTGCCTGTCCATATAGTTTACCATGAACAGCAGTGTGCACACGGTGAGGGTGATCCACGCGCTGGCGCCTCCTGTCTTGAATCCCCGCGTCTCCCGCGAGGTGACCTGTTCCCGTTTGTCCTTTGCCATAATGAGTTCAATCCTCCCTGTTGTTATTAGTGACTGGTAACGTATTATGAGTAACGAGTACCTGACGATAAGGAAGTCTCCATATTATTAACTCGTCGCCTATCACCGCATTTTCATCCCGCGCTGAACTGCTTCGCCAGCATGATGCGCAGTATCGTCCGATTGGCCTCGAGCATGCCCTGACAACTGAGCTCGCCCACGTTCCGCATGGTCTGCTCCGGCGTGGCGGCGATGATACCGTCGGTCGCCTGCACCTCGATGCCGTGGAGGGCGAAGAGCGCCGACTGCACCGCCGTACCGGCGGCGGTCGCCAGCTTAAGCGAACAGCCCGCCTTGGCTCCGTCGCAGATGACGCCGGCCAGATCCTCAATGAGGTTTGTGA
>CALMJO010000092.1 GCA_937864375.1 uncultured Spirochaetota bacterium | reverse complement strand
AGATCTAGTACGGTCTCGTGGGCTCGGAGATGTGTATAAGAGACAGTTGCAGAGCCAGTCGCCCTTGCCCAGCGCGAAGTTGATGACCGGGACCTTCTCCTCGAGCATCACCTCGGCGTTCTCTTTAGAACCGGGGAACATGAGCGTCGTGTTGGCGGCGAAGGGCTTGTCGGTAAGCTCGCGGATCCTGCGAATGGCCGCGCGGGTGGTGTCCCTGTTGAGCGGCCCTGTCGCGAGGATGCCGATTCCGCCGGCGTTGGCCACCGCGGCCACCATCTCGGGGGTGCTGATCCAGCTCATCCCCGCCATGACGATGGGATACTTGATTCCGAACAATTCCGTGATTCTGGTTTTCATGCGATTCTCCTTGAATAATATGCTGTCCCGGGAAGCATGAGGACTCCGGGAGGAAACGCAGGACCTGGTAATTCGTACGGGGCTTTTTGCTTCGCCCGTCTCTGTCTTCACGTCATGTCATTTCGCGTTCCTGATATTGCTCCGCACCTTTTCGAGCATCCGTCCCAGGGACCTGAGCTCGGATTCGTCCAGGGACGACATGCCCTGGCAGATCTGCTTTATGTAGTACGGACGAACCTTCAGGAAGAGCTTTTCGCCTTTGGCGGTGAGCTTGACGATCTTGAGCCTGCGGTCGGTCTTGTGGGTGGTGCGGACCACGAGGCCCGACTTCTCCATGCGGTCGATCAGCGTGGTCACGTTGGCGCGGTTGACCATCATCATCTCGCCGAGCTGCGCCTGGCTGAGGCCGCGCTCGGCCCCCCCCTCGTAGTGGAGCAGGTTCATGAGATTGTATTGCACGTCGGTGAGGCCGAACCTTCCGAACAGGACGTCGGCGAGCTTCTTGATCATGGATCCGGTGTAGTATATGTTGAGGAGCGCCTCGAGCTGCGGCGATGCGAAGTCTTTCTTGAGTCCCAGTTCGGCCTTGAGTCCCATGAATACGCTCCCAGGCAAGGCGTGCCGCGCGGGGAGGAGGTCACTGCGCGGCCGTGAATGTCAATATCACAACTGTATATATATTAACAATATGTCAACGATTATTTTCTTTTTTCCGGCAGCTCCGGTCCTGCAGCTCGCGGGCAAGGAGGGGGGCCGATTGACGATTTCCTTCATCCGCGTCAGCCACCCGTCCCGTCAACTCCTTCCAGGGGTGCCCTGGGTCCGGGCCCTGCGCTGGATTGGGGGCCATTCGAGCGTCCACGGGTCCCGGCCCAGGCGCGCAAGCGCCTCACTGAATGCGCCTGAAAGAAAATAGCGCCCCTCGTCCGGCGGATAGATAAATCTGAAGAGAGTCCCGCCCAAGGAAAAGCCAAGGGCGTAGGAATGCAGGTAGCCGCGGTCGGGCTCTATGCCGGGCGGGAGCTTCTTGCAATAGGCCCTGTCCCCGATCACGGGGGCGCTCACGGACTTGAGCGCGACGCGGATCTGGTGCGTGCGCCCGGTGTAGAGGCGCACCAGGTAGAGCCGGAGTCCCGGCTGGAGCGAGGTGCTGATGAAGCGGGTGACCGCCGGACGCTCCTGCGTATGCGCCAGGATCCAGATGCCGTTGCGGCCCTTCTTCATGTCGCCTATTACGAGCCCCTGCCTCTTCCTGGGGTGCGCCCCGCCTACCGCCAGGTAGAACTTTTCGACCTGGCGCAGGCGAAACTGCGCGGCGAGCTCGCGCACGGCCCCGCGCGTGCGCGCGAATACCAGGAGACCGGAGGTAAGGTTGTCCAGCCGGTGCAGGGGATAGAGCTCCGTGATGCCAAGGCGTGCGCGGATGACGTCATCGAGCGACGGGGCAGCCGCGTCGCCGTGAAAGGACACGCCGGCCCTCTTGCTGACCACGACGAAGTCGTCGCAGGAATGGATGAGGGTGAACATGCGCCTCACACCGTGCCGGCGGGGCCATGCCGCATGCGGAATCGCGCTCCCATGTACAAGGGGTACAGGCGGAGGCGGGCCGCTGTCAAGGCACTTTCATCCAGGAAATAAATTGCCACCGGAGCGCCGGGTGGCAGGGGCCGGAATTCAATTTGACTTTTTGAAACAATTCGCGATCCTTTCTTTCAAAGGAGTCGGAGGAGAAGGCAATGAAAAATTCGGTTATACTGATGACGATCACCGTCTTCGCGGTTTTGACCGCGTGCGGCACCATGGACCAGAACATCCAGGCGCGCAAGAACCTCGAAAAGTGCACATTCGAGCTCGAGGACCTCAAGCTGAACAGGATCGAGTTCGAGGGCATCGCGCCAAAGCTGGTCGACCTGGACATCTATCTTAAAATCACCAACCCCACGGAAAACGACGACGTAATGGACCGCGTGGAGGCCGACGTCTTCCTGGACAGGACGAAGACCACGAACATCGAGCACAAGAAGTTCCTGCGCCTCAAGGGAAGGGAATCCTCGGTGGAGCGGGTGCTCGTGGAGCTTCCCGCGAAGGCGCTCATCAAGCTTGCCAAGGAGCGCCCCGAGACCGTGACCGTAGACGGCAAGGTGTACGCCAACATCCTGATGGGGAGCTTCACGCTCGCGACGAGCATCCCCATCCCCATCAGGAAGACCTTCCCGATCCCGTGGGACAGGATCGACGCCGAGATTGCGAAGAAGAAGGGCCAGGCCGTGGAAAAGGCCGAGGACAAGGCGAAAGACCTGACAAAGGATTTGAAGAAGAAGCTCAGGTGAGCCGACACGCACCGAAAGGGCGCGGCAAGGCAATCCCCGGATTCTTCACCCCGCGGGGCGAATTTTTCGCTTGACAAATAGCTATACATAAGTATAGTTGTCTCATCGGCACGGGGAATTGCCCGCAGGCTCCCTGCGGCAATCCTCGATCGGTCCGCCAGGAACCGGCCAATCATCGGAGGAATCGCGACCATGGAAAAGAACCAGGCTCAGACCAAAACCGGGAACATCGCTTACTGCGGCCTTTACTGCGAGAAATGCCCAAAGCTCGTGAAGGGAAAATGCCCGGGATGCGCGGGAAACGAAAAGGCCACCTGGTGCGGCGTCAGGTCATGCTGCATCGAACACGGTTACAAGAGTTGTGCCGATTGCACGATGTACGGCGACGTGAGCGAATGCCGTCAGTTCAATAGCCCGATCGCGAAGATATTCGGGTTCGTGTTCAACTCGGACAGGGCAAAATGCGTCCGCTACATTAAGCAGAACGGGTACGGGGCGTTCGCGTCCCGCATGGACGAGATGAACCGCATGTCCCTGAAGCGCGGCAAGGATTGAAAACAAGGATTGGGGAGCCGATTGGCCTTCGGCGGATCAAGAATTGCGCCCGCGATGACGGGACTTTAAACTTCCAGTGATGGAAACGCATGGACCGGAAAGAAAAGCCGCACGCCCGGCGGAGCTGCAGGCGAGGCTCTTCGACGCGATCATAATAATCGCGGACGTGCTCGTGGGTGGCCTCCTGTATCCGCGTTTTGCATCAATGGCCCAGGGCGTTCCAGCGCGCGGTGAAGTCATGCTCCTGTGCGGCACCTACCTCGTGCTCGCCGCCCTGTATGTCGCGGGACTGCTCGTCAACCGTCCCAACTTCAGCGCGGAGGGGCGCATCCGGCTCTCCGGCTGGGACGGGGTTGCGCTCCTCTTCAACATGGTGCTGCTCGCGGGAATATTCCCCCTGCTGGCAAGAGGGCTCCTGGGCGGGGAGTTGAACCTGGTCCTCGTCATCGCCCTCTCGTTCGGTTTCATGGCAGGCTGGGTGTGGGTGCACATGCATGCAGCGGGGAAG
>CALMJO010000091.1 GCA_937864375.1 uncultured Spirochaetota bacterium | reverse complement strand
CGGTAAGATAGTGTACGCCGTTGTAAATGCGCGAAAATCCTACCGCCGCCGCCCACGAATACAGCGTGAGCCAGCTCACCGGGTAAAATTCAGGGAGCACCGCCGCGATGATAAACGCGCCGGCCGTATGCCCCGAGGGGAAGCTGAACTTGTCCGGCGGCGAAACCAGGCAGCGGATGCCCGCCTCAGCGCAGGGGCGCTCCCGCTTCACGAGGTTCTTCACCGCCTTCTGCACCGTGAGCTCCAGGCCAAACGCCATGAAGATGACCGCGAAGATGGTCCGTGCGTTTTGCATGTCAAAGATGAGGATCGCCAGCGCGGGAAGAAGATAGAGGTACCCGTCCGCGCTCACCGTGAGCCAGTACATGGCCCTGTCCGGGAACAGCCATCCGGTGAGAAAGGAAACCTTCCTCGAAAGAAGTTTATCGAACTCGTTCAGGTGCGCCGTTAATGCCTTTATCATGGTCATTCACTCCAGCAACAATGTCCGCCATCCCTTTTCTCTATACGGAATGAGTGACCTTCCCCGTGAAACATACCCTTCAAGATACAAAGAACGCGCCGGGAGTCAAGCGGTCCAACAATTTTTTTCCCGGCGGCCGGATGGTCAGTTACAATACATCAACCGCGGCGCTGATGCGCCCGGATCCGATGGCGTAAACAGCCCCCGGTTCAGGGGTTCGCGAGCGTGACGTGGTCCTCGGTGTTGTCGTGGATGTTGAGGCGCACCCGCACCTTGTCCTCCACGCTCGTTTCGATCCTGAACCCGAAGTAATCGGGCTGAATGGGGAGCTCCCGGTTTCCCCGGTCGACCAGCACGAAGAGCCGGATGGCCTGGGGACGGCCAAAGGTGGTGAGCGTTTCCAGGGCCGCCTTGGTGGTCCTCCCGGTAAAGAGCACGTCGTCTACGAGGAGTATGGTCTTCTTGGTGATATTGAACTCAATCTTGGTTTCCTTGATGACGGGAAGCACCCCGCGCGTGGCGATGTCGTCGCGGTAGAAGGTGATGTCGAGCGTGCCGAACTTAATCGTTTTACCGGAAAGCCGCTCAAGGCGCGAGAGGAGCCTCGTGGCGAGCTCGACTCCGCGCGTCTGTATTCCCACGATCGCGAGGTCCTCCACGTTCGGGATTTCGCGGTAGAGCTTCTCCGCCGTCTCGTTCAGTATGCGCTCAATGTCCTGTTTGTTCAGAATGACCTGTTCGCCCATCTAACCCGCCTCCTTGTGGTATTCCTGGAGCGACCTCACCGTGATCTCACGGTTCTTCCTGACCTCGAGCAGCCCCTGTACCGCCGCCTTCGCCGCGGAGATGGTCGTTATGATGGGCACGTGGTAGCGGAGCGCGGCCTGGCGGATGGTGAACGCGTCGTACTTGGGTATCTTGCCCGTGGGTGTGTTTATTATTAGATGGATCTCTCCGTTCTTGATCAGGTCGATTATGTTGGGCCTCCCCTCGGAGAGTTTGAACACCCGTTCGCAGGGAATGCCGTGATCGTTGAAGTAGAGCGCCGTTCCCTCGGTCGCGACGAGGCGAAAGCCGCTCCCGTGCAGGAGCCGGACGTCCTCCAGGAGCTCGTCCTTGGAAACCGGGTTGATCGAAAGAAAGACGGTCCCCTTCATGGGCAGGGCGTCGCCGGCGGCGAGCTCCGCCTTGTAGAAGGCCTCGCCAAAGTGTGCCGCGATCCCCATCACCTCGCCGGTTGATTTCATTTCCGGGGAGAGGAGCGTGTCGACGCCGGGAAATTTATTGAACGGGAGCACCGCCTCTTTCACGCAGATGTAGGGTATCTCCCGGATCTTTCCAAGGTTGAAATCGTCAAGGCTTTTCCCCAGCATGAGCTTCACGGCGATCTTCGCAAGCGGCACGCCCTTGGCCTTGGAGACGAAGGGCACCGTGCGGGACGCGCGCGGGTTCACCTCAAGAACGTACAGGAGGCCGTCTTTGATGGCGAACTGGATGTTGATGAGACCTATCACGCCAAGCTCGAGCGCCAGCGCCTCGGTCGACCTGGCGATCTCGTCCATCATGGCGCCCTTGATCGAAAGGGGCGGGATGATGCAGGCCGAATCGCCCGAGTGCACGCCCGCCTGCTCGATGTGCTCCATGATGGCGCCAATGTACACCCTGCGCCCGTCGCACAGGGCGTCCACGTCGATCTCGATCGCGTCCTCGAGGAAATCGTCCACCAGGATGGGATGCTCGGGAGAGAGCGTGACCGCGGTGGCGATGTACTCGACCAGGCTCTTCTCGTCGTAGAGTATGGACATGGCGCGCCCGCCCAGCACGTATGAGGGCCGCACCAGGATGGGATAGCCTATTCTGGTGGCCGTCGCGATCGCGTCCTCGGCGGTGAAGGCGATGCCGTTCTCAGGCTGGCGGAGCTTCAGCTTGCGCACCACCTCGGCGAAGCGCTCGCGGTCCTCCGCGCGGTCTATGGAGTCGGGGGAGGTCCCGATTATCTTCACGCCGTTTTCCTCGAGCGCCTTGGCCAGCCGGAGCGGCGTCTGCCCCCCGAACTGTACGATGACGCCGTCCGGCTTCTCGCGGCGGTAGATGTGCAGGATGTCCTCCAGGGTGAGCGGCTCGAAGTAGAGCCGGTCGGACGTGTCGTAGTCGGTGGAAACGGTTTCCGGGTTCGAGTTCACCATGATGGAGTCGATTTTCTCTTCCCTCAGGGCGAAGGATGCGTGGCAGCAGCAGTAGTCGAACTCGATCCCCTGCCCTATGCGGTTGGGCCCGCCTCCCAGTATCATCACCTTCTTCCTGTTGGATGCGCGCGTCTCGTCCTCGTCGTCGAACGAGGAGTAGTAGTAGGGCGTGAAGGCCTCGAACTCGCCGCCGCAGGTGTCCACCAGCCTGAAGCCGGGAACGATGCCGTGCGCGAAGCGGAACTCGCGCACCTCGCGCTCCTTCTGCTTGAGGGTCTTCGAGTATTCCTTTTTAAAGGGGATTCCCTTCGCGTACAGCTCCCGGATGAGCGGTGCGTTGGCCATAAAGCCCAGCTGCATGTCGGAAAAACCCAGTGACTTCATGCGCCGGACCGATTCGGGAAGCATTGAACCCGCCTCACATTCGAGGGAGAACGCCTTTTCCTCCTGGACGATCTCGGCGAGCTGATCGAGAAACCAGGGATCGATCCCGGTGACCTGGTGCAGGCGTTCCACGCTCCACCCGAGGGAAAGCGCCCTCTCCACATAGAAGATGCGGTCCTCGCGCGGGGTTGCGAGCCCCTGCTCCAGGAACTCGCGCTGCTCCTTTTCCGGGAGCGCCTTGAGCGAATCGTCCAGCCTGAAACTGCCGTCGGAGCCGAACCCAAAGCGGTCGATCTCCAGGGAGCGCAGCGCCTTCTGGAACGATTCCTTGAAGGTGCGCCCAATCGCCATGGCCTCGCCCACCGATTTCATCTGCGTTCCCAGGCGCGTGTCGGCGCCCTCGAACTTTTCAAAGGCCCAGCGCGGAATCTTCACCACCACGTAGTCGATGGTGGGCTCGAAGCAGGCGGGCGTCTCCCGCGTGATATCGTTGGAGATCTCGTCGAGCGTGAGGCCTATCGCGAGCTTCGCGGCGATCTTGGCGATGGGAAAGCCCGTCGCCTTGGATGCGAGCGCCGAGCTCCGGCTCACGCGCGGATTCATCTCGATGATCATGACCCGGCCGTCCCGGGGATTCACGGCGAACTGGATGTTGGACCCCCCCGTGTCCACGCCTATTTCGCGGATGATGCGGATGGACATGTCACGCAGGTCCTGGTACTCGCGGTCGGTCAGGGTCTGCTGGGGCGCCACGGTGATGGAATCGCCGGTATGCACGCCCATGGGATCCAGGTTTTCTATGGAACAGATGATGACGACGTTGTCCCTGGTGTCGCGCATGACCTCGAGCTCGAACTCCTTCCACCCGATCACCGATTCCTCCAGGAGCACCTGGTTGATGGGAGATTCGTCCATCCCCTTGCGTACCAGGTCGACGTAGTCCTCCCTGTTGTAGACGATATTGCCGCCGGTGCCGCCCAGGGTGAAGGCCGGCCTGATGATGATGGGGAGCTTGATGCGCTCGAGTGCGATCATCGCCTCCTCCATGGACGAAGCGAGCATGGAGTCCGGGACCTGGAGCCCGATCGAGATCATGGCCTTTTTAAAGAGATCACGGTCCTCCGCCTTTTTTATGGAGTCGATGTTCGCGCCTATGAGCTTCACGCCGTATTTTTCGAACACGCCGCGCTCGTGGAGCTGGAGCGACACGTTCAGCGCCGTTTGCCCCCCCACGGTGGGAAGGACCGCGTCGGGCCTCTCGCGCTCGATTATCTTTTCCACGACGTCGGGGGTGATGGGCTCAATGTAGGTGCGGTCCGCGAGCTCCGGGTCGGTCATGATGGTCGCCGGGTTCGAGTTGATGAGCACCACCTGGTAGCCCTCTTCGCGGAGCGACTTGCATGCCTGCGAACCCGAATAATCGAACTCGCACGCCTGGCCGATCACTATGGGCCCGGAGCCGATTATGAGTATCTTTTTAATGTCCTCGCGTCTGGGCATGTATCACCTCGGCGGATGAGCGCCTGCGAATAAATGTGTGCATATGTGCGCGGTATAATCAAGAAAAACACGGCAGTGGCACCGGGTTGGACCAATCCGACGCGCTGATAGAAGAAAAAGCAAAAGTAAAAAACTTTTGTCAATTACAAATATGTAAAATAGTTTAGATTGCCCAGGGCCCGCGGATTCTCCCCGGTTTTAACAGGGCGGCCCGGCAAAAAGGATTAAAAGAGTGGACAAAAACCCGCTGCCCGCATACCATGTAATCGCATGACCGCTTCGTCATGCGCGGATTGGGTTTTACACTCTCATGGCACGGGATACCACATGAAGGCGATATTCATCAACAAGGCACGGTTACGGGAAGTTGACCTTTTAGAATACGGCCTGGACGACGATTTCCTCAAGCTCATGAGCGAGTACAAGATCCTGGAAAGCCACATCATTTATTTTTCAGCCGGAGATTCAAAGATCAAGGAAATATTGGTTAAGAAGGACCCCTCGTTTTCGGTCTGATATTCTTCTTTTTCGCCTTTTTCCTGCACACATTCAATAATTGACCCGGTTTAACAGGTGGATTCCAAAATTTTAGTATTAATGGTGGGGTTTTAAGCCGAAATATAAATAAAGAACGTCCGGAATAAATAAAAGACATGAACCCGGGCAGGCTTTCATTTCTATTCGTGCAAGAGCCCATTTCCGTGAAATACTTGCCTGCGACAGAAAAAAGCGAGCATGAGTAGAAAAAACGATCACAACCAGGGCCACAATCGCGAGAATGCCCTCGATTACAGGGCCCTCTTCAAGTCCATGCCCCTTCCCGTTTTCGTGCTCACCGGAGATTTCAGGATCCGTGAATCGAACAGGCAGTTCGACGAGCAATTCAGCACGCATCCCGAGGGAGCCGGCTTCTGCTACGAATTCTTCCATGATAAACCGGCTTCGGCACCGTGCCCCGACTGCCCTGCCGCCATAACCTTCAGTACCGGCAAGGAGTGCTCCGCCATCAGGCGCGTCGAGAAGGGCGAGCGCACCGTGTATTACCGCAAGGACACCGTTCCGCTTAAGGCCGCCGACGGGAGCGTTACCTCCGTCATGACGTTTGTCCAGGACATCACCGATACCGTGGAAAAGGAGCTCCGCCAGGAGTCCCGGAGCCGTGTGCTGCAGAACACCATACACACCCAGATGGACGAACGCCGGGCGGGTGAAAAAATGATGTCGGTCCTGGTGAATACAATTTACGACATTAAGGGCGTACACCACCTGGACGAGAGCCTGGACCGCATCGTACAGGGATTTTCGGACCTGGGGGCTCACTTGATCACGGTCGTCATGAGCGATGAGCGCGCCCTCACCTGCGTCCGGCTGCATCCCGCGCAGATCGTAGCCGAAATTGAATCGACGCTCGGCATAAGCATCCTGGGCAGTCGCATGTCCCCGCGGCGCTACCCGCGCAATCCCTTTTCCTGCGCGGTGCAGGGCGGCAAGCCCGTCCTCTACCGTGGCGCCAAGGGCATAACGGCGTTCATGAGAAAATGCTTCCCGGGACTGGACGAAAGCCTGCTCGCCGCAGCATCCCTCTCCCTGAACGGCCACTCGATAGTGGTATTTCCCCTCAAGACCAACAGCGTGAGCCTGGGTGCCATCGGAATCTCGATGCCCACCGGAGCGCTCGAACGCAATTACGAATACCTGAACTTTCTCGCAAACGCCGCGGCGATCGAATTCAACCGGCAGATAAGCTCCAGGAAGCTGGAGACCTCGGAGGAGAAGTACCGCAACCTGGTGGAGCGGTCGCGCGACATGATCATCCTGTGCGACCGCGCGGGGAACATCAATTACTCGAACCGGATATTCTACAAAGCGACGGGAGTGTCGACCCTCCAGAAGAAGGAGCTCTCGGTCTACTCGCTGTTTTCACCGGAAGGCAGCCTGCAGCTCAAGTTCGCCGTGGACGCGGCGCTTTCGAGCTCGTCGGGCGCCGAACTGATCGAACTCCCCATGTCCGCCACGGGCAAGGGCGAGATCTGGACCGAGCTCATGATCAACCCGCTCGAAAAGGAGCACGAGGGATTCCAGATCGTCGCGCGCGACATCACGCGCAGGAAGAACCTGGAAAGGCTGGTGGGGAACCTTTCGGCCTTCCAGGAAAAAATACTGCAGAACGATTTCATTGGCATCATCACCACGGACCTGTCCGGAACCATAATGAGCTGGAACAAGGGCGCGCGCTTTATCCTGGGCTACGCCTCGCACGAGGTGCTGCAGAAGAACGTGTCCGACCTGATCATGGAGGAGGACCCCAATGCGCCGCGCCGCATCAGCGCGGGGGGCGCGTGTCCCATGCACCAGGTGAGCAGCGAGGTGCGCTTCCGCACGCGCGGCGGGGATCCGGTCAACCTGATGTACGTGGAGTCGGCGATGCGCGACGAGACGGGAAGGCCCATCGCGATCATCGCCTTCTTCTTCGATATCACCGAAAAGATCGAGCTCGCGGCAAAAGGCAAGGATCTCGCCTTCAGACTCCAGCAGGCGCAGCTCATCACCATACTGTCGCTGGCGAAGCTCACCGAGTACCGCGACATCGAGACCGGCATGCACCTGGAGCGCATCATGCGCTATACCAAGATCCTCGCGAAGGAGCTCACCCGCTACGACGATTACAGGGACTACATCACCGACGACTACATCCGCGACCTGGTGAATTCCTGCCCGCTCCACGACATCGGGAAGGTGGGTATTCCCGATTCCATCCTCCACAAGCCGGGCAGGCTCACGGCCGAGGAGTTTGAGATCATCAAGCGCCACTCGACAATAGGCGGCGACACCATCGCGGAGGCCGAAAAGCGCGTCGAGGGAAGGAGCTACCTGAACCTGGGCAAGGAGATCGCCTATTACCACCACGAGCGCTGGGACGGCCGGGGATACCCCATGGGACTCCAGGGGACGCAAATCCCGCTGTCGGCGCGCATCGTGGCGGTCGCGGACGTATATGATGCGCTCATAAGCAAGCGGCCGTACAAGGCGCCCTACACCCACGAGCGCGCAGTCGACATCATCACGAAGAGCGCCGGCACACACTTCGATTCCACGGTGGTGAAGTGCTTCCTCGACAGGGAAAAGGAATTTAGCGGGCTG
>CALMJO010000090.1 GCA_937864375.1 uncultured Spirochaetota bacterium | reverse complement strand
GAGGAAACCTGCCCGGTGTGCCCTTTCAGGAAGGCGAGCACGGTGCGCTCGTAGGCCTCCCACAGTATGACCCCGGAGCCGCCGCCCACGCCGGCAAGGAGCGTGCCGTCGGGCGAAACCGCGACGCCCATGGGAAGGGCCTGTATGCCTCTGTAGGAGGCGAGCACGGAGCCGCTTGCCGGGTCGAAGCACTTTACCGGGACCCAGTCCTCCGAGGTGAGGCTGAACATGAGGCCCGCGTAGACGCGCAACCCGTCCTGGCTTACGGCGAGTGAAAGCACGTTCGCGCCGACGGGGATGGATGCAAGGAGCGACCCGGAGGCGGAGTCCCAAATGCGGATGGTTTCGTCATGGCCGCCGGAGACGATTCGCGAGCCGTCGGGGGTGACCGCGACGGCGCTCACGAAGTTTGTATGACCGGTGAGCACCCTGGGGGCCTGCTGGCCGCTCAATGCGGGCACGATGACGAGGAGCGCGAGCAGGGCCGGGATTGCGAATGCGGCCCTCCCACGGCGTGAATGACGGATTACGTTCATGGTGTCCTGTTCCTCCTTGAGCGCGGTTTTCTCTCCCGTACGGGGACGGAATCATTCTAGCGCGCTACAGCGATCCGTCCAGTTCTTCGGCGACCGACCTGCCGCAGGCGCGGCATTTCTGCGCGCCACGGAAGAGAGGCTCCCCGCAGCAGGAACAGTGGTAGCGTTCGCACTCGCCGCGGGCCCACTCGACGCTCCCCTTTTCGTCGCCCGCTTCCTTAACCCGCGCGCGCCAGAGGGGAATGGCGCGCTGCATAACGCGGCGCCCGGTCGCGAGAATGAAATTGGTCACCATGCCGCACGGCCATTCGGCGCACTGGTGGCAGGAGTAGTATCCCTTTGCCTTCACGCACTCGCGCATGGTGCAGGACTTGCAGTAGCTGTAGAGCAGCCCGGCGGGCTCGGCCTGCATGCAGCCGCGGCACGCGGTCTCCCCCGGCTCCGTGCCGTAGAGCCTCCCCAGCGTTTCCTGGAATTTCTTTTTGCCGTCCCTGGTCGCAATGTACACGCCGCAGGTGCCGCAGTACAGCCCGCAGGGCGCCATCAGGTTCTTGTTTTTGAATTCGTCCTCGGTCCATCCCTTCATGATCATACCCCCCTGACTCGAGTGTATACGGGCCGGTGCTTCAAGGCAAGTTATTTCGGGGCGGAGGGCCGATCGGCTTCCTGGCGCGCGGGGTGCGCGTGTTTCTTCCCGAAGCCCCGGTAGGCGCGCATGGCGATCATGGAGCCGGCGATCATGACCGCGAGCGCGGCAAAGGCCCAGCGGTAGTCGTACTCGTAGATCGTCCCCCCGAACAGTCCCCCGAGGCCGCCGCCCAGGAACTGGAAGGAGTTGAAAATGCTCATCACGGTTCCCTTGAGGCGCCTGCCGGGATAATGGGAAACCGCCGCGGGAAGCACCGGCGACATGATGCAGTGCCCCATATAAAAAAGCAGGAACGAGGTGAAGAGCCCCGTAGTCGAGGTCCACGCGATAGCGCAGAGCACCCCCGCGGCCTCGCACGCGAGCCCCAGGATCGTCACGGGCGCGGCGCCGTAGCGGTCGGCCCTCTTGCCGAAGTAGAACATGCACGCCGTTCCCGCCAGCGAGATGGGCACGTAGATCTTCCACATCTCGTCGAGCCCCATGGTATTATTGAAGAGGAGCGGGAGCACGAAGAAGACCGTGGTGAGGCCAAGGTTCCCCACGAAGCCCGCGACGTTCAGGACCGCGAGGTCGCGGTTCCCGAGCGCCGCGAGTATCCCGTCCCCGGAGATCTCCATGTGCTCGTCCAGGTCCAGGTCGTTGTTCCTGAGCCGGGTTGCCGTGTAGATCATGGTGAGGAGGATGAGCGCGGCGCACAGGAAGAAGAGCGAGGGTATGCCCAGGTGCGCGGCGATCACCGGAGAAAGCGTGAATCCGAATATCACCGAAAGCCCCATCGAGATGCCCACGTAGGAGAGCGCCATCGAGCGCTTGTGCGCCGGGACGCCGTCGGTGAGCCAGGCCATGGTGACGCCGTTGATCGCGCCCGCCCCCGCGAGCACGCGCGCCCCTATGAGATGGTGCACGGTGCGCGAGAGACCCGAAAGCACCATGCCCGCGAGGTAAATCCCCAGGCCCAGGAGCGTCACCTGCTTGCGGCCCCATCGGTCGCTCAGCCGTCCAAAGGGAACGAGGAGCAGGATCTGCACGATGCCGAACGTCCCCACCGCGAGGCCCGCGAGCGCGGGCGTGGAGCCGGGGAGACCGGTCGCGAAAATCGAAAAGACGGGGATGATCATGGATATCCCGAGCATGCGCAGTCCCATCACGAGGCTGATGCCGGTGATGAGCCTCTTCTCGTGGGAATGGAATCCTCGCGCGCTCATGCGGTTGTCGGGGGGGCCGATTGGCTCCCGCCTGGTACGGG
>CALMJO010000089.1 GCA_937864375.1 uncultured Spirochaetota bacterium | reverse complement strand
GTGCAACGTGGCGGGCTTTTGCAGCTACGGGAACACTGCGGACTCCGCGAAGGCGCCTGGTTTCATGCCGTGCTTTTTCGCGAGATCTGCGATTCCCTTCGCGGAGTCCGCAGTGTTCCCGTAGCTGCAAAAGCCCGCCACGTTGCACGCGTCGATGAGTGAGGGCCGAGAGCCTCCGTCGGCCATGGACGGTCCCCGGCGCTCCGGTCCAACCGTCACGCGCGCGTCGCTGAAACCCAGCGAGGAATCGCCCCCCACGCCGATCGAGCGCGTGCAAAGCGCCCGCACCATGGTACGCCTTCCGCCTAACGCGATCCCGTCGGGTTCAATCAGCGGCGCGCCCGAGGCGAACACGGCGATGTCGGTGGTGGTGCCGCCAATGTCAAGGAGTACCGAATCGTCCCTCATGTCGCAGAGCGCGATGATTCCCATCACGCTCGCTGCGGGACCGGACAGGATGGTCTCCACCGGGAGCGTGCGCGACAGTCCCAGCGGCATGGTCCCGCCGTCGGCCTTAAGGACGCAGAGCGGCGCGCTTATCCCCAGGGAGCGCATCCCCTTCTCCACCGCGTCGGCAAATTCCGTATAACGGCGCCATACCGCCGAATTGTAGTACGCGGTCGCGATGCGCCGGGGGAAGTTCAGCCTGCCCGAAAGCATGTGGCCGGCGGTGGTGAAGTCGGAGTGCGGCGCGAGCGCGTCGCGGATGGCGTTTTCGTGGGCTGTGTTGCGCGTGGAAAATTTCCCGACCGCGGCGAAGACCCTGAGCCCCGCCTTGCGGAAAGGCTTCAGGGCGGATTCCAGTCCCCGTCCGTCCAGGCCCATCACCTCGACGCCGCGATGGTCGATGGAGCCGGCCACCACGGCGTAGTGCGGCCCGATCGTCATGCTCGCGGGATCGATCCCCGGGCCGGCCGTGACGATCACGCCCACCTTTTCGGCCTTGCCCTCGACGATCGCGTTCGTCGAAAGCGTGGTGCTCAGATTTACGCGGGCGACGGCTGAGGGATCAACGCCCTCCAGCACGGCGCGCACGCCCCCGATCACGGACTCGAGGAGATTGTCATGAACGGTGGGCACCTTCGCCTGGGCGCGGATTCCCTCCCTGCCGATGAGCACGCTGTCCGTATGGGTACCGCCCACGTCAAGCCCTATGAGCATAGCCATCCCCCGCGATCGTTTCGATGCGCAGCCCTGTACGCGACTGCCGCGAACATACCCTTACTGAATAAAAACATGCCCGTCAAGGAAAAAGCCGCTTGCCAGGCAAAAAGGACGTGTGTAACATTTCTGAATTGAACAAAGACCAAGGCGTGTAAGAATAGGAGATATGGGGATAAAAGAGATAGAGGAGATAAGGATTTTGGAAATCTGAAGGAATTACTAATCCTTTGCCTTTACCCAAATCCTTTTCCATCTCTTTAATCGCCGTCGCCTTTATCTCCTTATCTCCTACGCTGTTGCCGTAAGCACAAGGATGGTATAATGAGCGAAGACTTCCAGGGCTTGCATATCATCGATGCGGCGCTTCCCTCCGACGGGGGGCCCGTGTTCTCACGGCTTCGCATCGCGCCCGGAAGCCCGCACGAGACCGGCTGCCGCGCGCTCGTCGCACAGGCCGCGTCGATCGCGCGCCCGCGCGCCGCATGGCGCGAATGCCGCATTGACGACAGGGACGCCGGATCGGTCACCATTGACGGGACGCGTCTGGACGGCCCGCTCCTCGCGGAGAACCTCTGCGACATCGAGCACGCCCTGCCGTTCATCGCCACCGCCGGCGCCGACGTCGAGCGCTGGGCATCGGGGTTCTCCGACATGCTGGAGCGCTTCTGGGCGGACGAGATCGCGGGGCTCGCGCTGGAATACGCCGTGGCCGCGCTGATGGAGAGGCTCCTGGAGGGCGCCGACGGTAAAAAAATTTCCATGATGAACCCGGGATCGCTTCCTCAGTGGCCCATCGAGGGACAGGTTCCCCTCTTCACAATCCTGGAGCGCGAGGCGCAGTCGCTCGGAGTCTCCCTGGGCGAAAACATGATGATGAGGCCGCTCAAGTCGATTTCGGGGATCATGTATTATTCCGGGAGCGAGTTCGTGAACTGCAGCAGGTGCGCACGCGAAGGCTGTCCCAAGCGGCGCGCGCCCTACCGGCCCTGACTCAGTGCTCAACCAGGTTTTCCAGGATGAGCCCGAAGAACCCCCGCCCGCCCGCGGTATAATAC
>CALMJO010000088.1 GCA_937864375.1 uncultured Spirochaetota bacterium | reverse complement strand
GGGCTCGGAGATGTGTATAAGAGACAGGTCGAGGAGAGCTCGGCCGCATACGTGAACGGGTTTCGCGACACCAGGATCATCATCCGGCAGGTCCTGGACGCGCCGGACACATTTTCCGACGAGCGGGAGCGCGTGCTGTTCGACCTGGTCGCGGTGGGAGGGTTCTCTGTCGCGGAGGCGGCGGAGCATACGGGCATCACCTACCGGCAGGCGCGGTACGGATTCGAAAAGGCCGCGCTCGGGATCGCGGACGCCTTGAAAAAGCGGGGAATTTCATCGATAGAGGAGCTGCTATGAAAACCGGCGCGGCGGTCATCGAACTCATCAAAAAGTACGACTTCAGGCGCGAGGTTCCCCCGGAGGTGAGGCGGCGCATGCTCGGATCCCGGAAAAGGATCCTGGTGAAAATTTTACATGACCGGAAGGGCGCGGGGAGGGCGCTCTCCTGGTTTTACCTGGACGCGCTCATGATGAACCGGAGGGCGGTGCTCGCCGCGGCAATGATTACGGTCGTCGTCGCGGCCGGCCTGCTGGTCGTCGCCACCGTGCCGGGACTCCGCCTCCCCCTGGCGCGCGGCGTGGATCCCACGGTCGCCCGCGCGGTCTTCGTGGAGGGCGACGTCCGCTTCGTGCGCGGGGAAACCACCGGCCCGCTCGCACCGGGTGAAGACATAGGGGCGGGCGTGTCCATCCGGACGGGCAGCGGGGGCTTCGTCCTTCTTCAAGTGGACGACCTGGGCACCGTCACGGTGCACGAAAACACGAGCTTCACCCTGGGCGCCGTCGCGGGCCGGGGCGACACGGAGATGGCGCTCGACCGGGGCTCGGTATATTCAAAGCTCCTGAAGCGCGGTCCCGGGGAATCCTACCGGGTGAAGACGCTCAATTACACGGCGGCCGTGCGCGGCACCGAGTTCCTCGCGAGCGCGGTCAACGGCAGGCAGGGAGTCATGGTCTACGAGGGTGTCGTCGCCATGGCCTCGCCAACTGCGACGGTCGAGGTGACCAGGGGGAAGGGCGCGACCGTGGGAGCGGCGGGCGTCGTGAAGGAATATGCCCTCACGGAAAGGGAGATGCTCATGCTCCGGAAGGAGTCCCTGCAGCCCTACAACAAGGACCTCAGGGGGATGTCAACCGGCGCCCTTAAGGAACAGCGGGAGACCATTCGAAAACAGGAAGCGGAGATGAGCCGGCTTATCGTGGCGATGGGCGGGGAGACCGCGCTGGGTCCTCTCGACAGCCTCCGGAAGAAGAACATGCCGCTCACCATGCTCTACCTGAGCGACGGTTCCCAGATCGCGGGAAGCGTCCTGGGCCAGGAAAACGGAAAGCTCAGGCTCGACACCGGCGACGGCATAGTGGAAATACCCGTTGCCGACATCATCCGACGCATGCCCATGAACTGAGCCGTCCGGTACGGAAGGGTGCGCGATGAAAACGAAAAGGGAGCGTACAGTCCGCGCTCCCTTTTTTCATTCGGTGATTCGTCCAGGTCTAATACAGGCTCAACAGCGTCCTGAAGGTGAACAGTCTTCGGGAGTCGACGTTGTTGCGCCTGATCGACTCGTCGAAGATGGACGAGGCGTGGCGGTAATACCCGCACGATTCGTTTGAGCAGAAGCTGTTCGCTATTGGTTCAGGTTTCATGGTTTTTCTCCTCGTATGAATATAAATACATTCTAAATATAGTATATTGTAAATTTCTTAAATAGTCAAGCCCCTCACCCGGACTTTTTTTCGCGGGCGCGGCGGACGGCAGGCGCCGTGAAATAATTGACAGCCCCGTCGGGGTGGGGGACAGTAGGGCCATGAAGATAAGCGCGCATGTTCACCTGGTGGGCGGCTCGGGGGAGTCGGCGGGCTCCGACGCGGCGATCTACCTCATCAGGGGCGAGGGAGAGGCGGCGCTGGTGGACGCCGGAACCGGCGAATCGCACGCGAGGGTGATCAGGAACATCGAGGAGGCGGGGGTCGCGCCGTCGTCGGTCACCCATCTATTTCTCACCCATTGCCATTACGACCACACCGGGGGGGCCGAGCAGCTTCGCCGCGCCACCGGGTGCAAAATCGTCGCGCACGAGCTGGACGCCGGGTTCCTGGAAATGGGCGATTCGCGCGTGACCGCGGCCTCCTGGTACGGGACGCACATGGAGCCGCTTAAAATCGACGTTAAGGTGGAGGAGTCCGTGTGCGAATTCACGATCGGGGGCCTCGCCCTCACCTTTCACCACACGCCGGGGCACTCGCCCGGCTCGGCGGTGCTCACCATGATGTCAAACGACAAGCTCGTCCTCTTCGGCCAGGACGTGCATGGCCCGCTTAACGGAACGCTCAGGTCAAACCGGGGCGACTACGTGAAGTCGCTCGAGTACCTGCTCTCGCTGGACGCCGACATCCTGTGCGAGGGGCATTTTGGCGTCTTCGTGGGAAAAGAAAAAGTGCGCGATTTCATAGAATCCTACCTCTAGCGGTTCGTCCGCGGGAAAAAGAAGAATGAACAGGGGCGTCATAGCGGCGGAGAGCATGAAGGAGAGGAGCGCGGCGCTCGCCTGCGCGCTCTCGCTCGTTGCCACGGGAATGGGCCAGATGTACAACGGCGAGCTCGCGCGCGGCGTCGCCTTCCTGCTCCTTCGCGTGCTCGCGACGGCGCTCGTTCCCGCGGCGGTGTTCGCGGGGAAGGCAGCGAGCCTCATGGGCACCGCCGTCGCGGCGGCGGCGTTCGCGGCCGCGGTTACGCTCGCGTCCATGGCGGAGGCGGCATGGTGCGCGGGTACAAGAAGATCGGTCCCCCTCGCCTCCTACCACCGCGCCGGATGGTATGCCGCGTATTTCCTTGGCTCGTGGCTTCTCCTGGGGGCCGCCATGGTGAGCCTGGTGCCGGTGACGGGACTGTCGCGTGTGGAGGATGCGCGCATGGAGCCGTCGTTTGCGCCGGGCGAAACGCTGCTGGTGCGCTGGCTCAGGGGCGGCGCGCTCGCTCCCGGCGACGTGGTGGAATATCGGGACGGCGAGGATGAGCGCCTGGGAAGGATCGTCGCGCTCCCGGGGGACGCGGTGAGCGCGAAGGACGGCGCCGTCTGGGTGAACGGGGCCATGCTCCCCACCGGCGTCCTCTCCGACGACGAGGCCGCGCGGCTCGCCGTCGCCAACGACGAAACGCTCTTCTACGAATCGAACGGCGGCCGGCGCTACGCGATATACGCGAAACCGGAATCCATGAGCGCCGCGCGGTCACCGGTCCCTGAGCGCGAGCTCGCGAAAGGGCGCTACATGGT
>CALMJO010000087.1 GCA_937864375.1 uncultured Spirochaetota bacterium | reverse complement strand
GGTATGATCGACGGGCGCATCCGATTCAGGCGCCTGGTCACGCCAATCCTCAGGATTAAAATGGCGATCGGCGCCGTCGCGCTGGGAATATCCATTGGCATCTTTTTCCTTTCCAGGGACTTCAGCTTCGCGGCATCGAGCCCCCTGGCGCTCATCATCCTGTCAATGTGCGCGATGGGATGCGGTATTACCCTTGCCAGGCTCGGCGCGAGCCTCGTCTGCACCAGGGTGCCCGGCTGACCGGTGCGCATGAGGGCCCTTCTGGCGGCCGCGCTTATCCTTGCCGCATCCTGCGCGACCCCCGCATTCAACGAGAGCGAATGGCGGTCCGCGCGGGACGCGTGCGCGCCCGAATCGCTCCATGCCCCGCACGAGGAGAACGGGCGCTTCTTCAACCCGTGGCTGCGGATGGAGGACAAGGGCGTCATGGACATGGTCCGCTGGAAGCTCTCCCGGGCCCCGCGCTTTGGCGAAGAGGAAAAAAATTTCCACCCGCGGCTCGCGACCGGCGCCCTTGAACGGCTTCGCGGGGACCCAATGGAAGACGCCGTCGTATGGCTGGGCCATTCTTCCTTCCTCATGCGCCTGGGAGGCGAATACTGGCTGACCGACCCGGTCCTGTCCAACGACCGCTTTATGCTCAAACGGGAGATGCCCGCAGCGCTCCAGGCGGCCGACCTGGCAACGCTCGGGGCGCGCATTTCGGTGATCATCTCGCACAATCACTACGACCACCTTGACAGGGAGACGCTCGCGGCGCTGCCGGAGGGCACGCGCGCCTTCGTGCCCCTGGGCCTCGCGGGGACCGTCAGGGAAGCGGGCATCAAGGACGTGCGCGAGATGGACTGGTGGCAGGAGATAGACTTTGGTAACGGCGCCATGATCGCATGCCTCCCCGCGCAGCACTGGTCACGGACCCTCTCGCAGGACACCAATACGACACTCTGGGCGGGTTTCCTGGTCAGGGCCGGAGGGCGATCGCTATATTTCTGCGGGGACGGCGGGATGTTTATAGGCTTCCGGGAGATCGGGCGGCGCTACCCGGGGATCGATTACGCGCTCCTGCCGGTCAACCCCACCTTTCCGCGCTGGCTCATGCACTACCAGCACATGGACACCGACGAGGCGCTGGACGCCTTCCGGGACCTGGGGGCGCGCATCATGATACCCATGCACTGGGGGACCTTCAGGCTGGGCGACGAGCCGGCCGGCTACGCGGGCCTCCAGCTTGCGCGCAGGGTGCGGGAGCGCAGCATCGATCCCGCGCGCGTGCTCATCCTCGGCGCCGGGGAGGTGCACCTGCCCGGCGGACGGGGCGAACGATAATTTGACATCCGGCATACGGTATGCTAGACTGATTACAGCGGAATGAACGGGCGCCCGTCCGGACACCGCCGGGCGGCGTGCCCGCGTCAAACGGGTTTCATGGAGAATATTTTCCGGAGGAACTGCAATGACTAGATACCTGTGCCCTGTCGTTATGCCGCTGTGCGCGCTGGCATCCGCGGTCGCATACGCGCTCCCCGCCGACCAGGCCGCCGAGTACCTTAACCGCGGCAAGCAGATGCTCTACAGCGGGCAGACCGAACAGGGCATAAAGGTCCTGGAACAGGCCGCGTCCGCCGACCCGCGCAATCCCTACGTGATGCTCTACCTGGCCAAGGGGTACAGCTGGCTGGGAAAGTTCGACAAGGCCATTGAGTTCTATAAAAAAACCTCGGAGCTCTCCACCAGGGCGGAGGAGGTGCACTGGCAGGGGCTCTTTGGCGTCGCCCAGGTCACGAGCTGGAAAAAGGACTATGACGGCGCGATCCAGCAGTATTCCCTCATCCTGATCGAGTACAGGAACGCGCCACCCGCCTACG
>CALMJO010000086.1 GCA_937864375.1 uncultured Spirochaetota bacterium | reverse complement strand
GTGGCAGTGATCCACCTGCAAAAAGACCTGAGGGAGGTGAGAACATGAAACCAGGCAGTGCCGCCGGATTCGCGCTTGCATGCGCCGCCCTCTTCGCGATCGCCCTCCCCTGCTCCGCCGGCGACCTCGTCACGGTGGCGTCCTTTTCCACCTCGGTGGAGGACCAGGACGAGAACGTGAAGCGCAACATCAACATCGCGTGCGAAAAGCTCGACGGGCAGGTGATCGGACCAAAATCGTCCTTCAACTTCAACGACACGGTGGGCGAGGCGACGGCGAAGAACGGATTCGTGAACGGGCGCGTCCTCTACCGCGACGAGGTGCGCTACGAGCCCGGCGGGGGGCTGTGCCAGGTTTCGTCCACGCTCTACAACGCGCTGCTCGTCGCCGGGTGCGCGGTCGTGGAGCGGCACCGCCACATGCAGCCAGTCACCTACGTGCCGCTGGGCCTGGACGCGACGATCAAGTTCGGGAAGAAAAATCTCGTCATGAAGAACCCGTACGACCAGAAGCTCGTCATCCGCGCCCAGGTGAACGACAAGACGCTCACCATGCACGTGAAGGCCGAATCGGCGCCCAGGCACCGCTACGAGATAGTCACCGAGGACGAGGAGGTCGAGGTGCCGCTCTCGACGGACGACCGGCGCGTGCGCAGCGGCATCACGGTACTGGTCTATCGTCAGAAGTACTCGGGGAGCAAGCTCATTGAAAGCTTCCTGCTCTACAAGGATTACTATCCTCCCGTATACGTGAAATGATACCCATGCACCGAAAAGCATGCGCGGTCGCGACCGCGCTCTACATGCTGATTGTATCCTCGGTACCCGTCGCCCCTGCTGACGCGCTCGAGGAATGGTCGCGCTTCGCGCGCTCGCCCGAGGCCCGCGCGCTCGTCGACTGGGCCCACTGCGCGCTCGCCCAGGGCCTCGCGGGAACCCAATGCGCTTCGCCCTTTCCCGGGAATCTTCCCGCGTTCTACGGCCGGAACGGCGTGTTCGTGACGCTCGTGCGCGGGAAGCGCGTGCGCGGATGCTACGGCGCGTTCCACCATGCGTCGGAAAGCCTGGAGGAGGTCCTGCGCGATTACCTGGGCGGGGCGCTGCGCCGCGACGGCCGTTACCCGCCGCTCGAGGTCTCCGAGCTCGGCGAGACCAGGGTCGTCATCACGATCACGGGCATGGAATACCCGGTCGATGATATCTCCGCGCTCGACCTCGCGCGCTCGGGCGTGGTCTTTTCCATGGAGAGCGGCGCGAAGCTCCTCTTCGTGCCCGCGGAGATTAAAAGTATTGACTACCTGAAAAAGCGCGTTATCATGAAGTCCGTCGTACAGGTCGCGGCATTCCGCGCAGTCTCCATCAGGTGAAACCAGGCGATTCGGCGCCCGCCGGGCGCCATAATGAATGAATTGAAAGAATACAGGCGGTACCCCATGAAAAAATTCCTCGCTCTCCTCTTCATCGCCAGCGCGGCGGCGTACCTGGCCGCCTGTACCACGACACCGGGAAGGCAGGTGCTCCCCGACGGGCGCGCGGTGTATTCCAAGCAGGACCGCGCCGACCTCGTCAAAAAGGCGGTGATCGAGGGGCACGTGCGATGGTACGATTCGGAGCGCGGGAAGGAAAGGCCCGTCAAGGGCGCCGTGGTCGAGATCAAGAACGCGAACATGGGAATGGGCTATTACCGCTGCGAGACCGACGACGACGGCTACTTCCACGTTGACGACTTCATCACCCAGGTTCGTTACGTCATCGAGGTGCAGGCCGAGGGCTTCGTCACCCACAAGCGCACCGACACGATCCAGTCGGGAACCTACGACATAATGCTCCAGCCCGAAGCGGTGCTCTCCGGCACGGTGAAGGACTCCGCGGGAAATCCCGTGGACGGGGTCGAGGTGCGCCTCAACCAGCCGCGCGACGAGGGAGAGTACGAGGAGGAGGCCCGCGCCGCGCGCCCGCGCCCGCTGGTGACCTCCACCGACGCGCGCGGCCTGTACCGCTTCGGCAAGCTCCCCGCCGGATCGTACGCGGTCACCTTCCAGAAGACGGGACTCATCACCGAGACCGCACAGCTCCAGCACGTGTCCGCGGGCGAGAAGTTCAGCCTTCCCATGCTCATGCTCCGCCCCGCGCGCCTGTCGGGCAAGGTCATGATCGAGGGGATCGACGCGCCCGCGATAAGCGTCGACGTCACGCTCGCCTCGGGGCGCGTCACGCACGCCACGGAGACCTTCCAGGACGGGAGCTACGCGCTCGACGACGTGAAGCCGGGCACCTACAAGCTCACCCTCTCCCACCAGGGATTCTTCAAGATCGAAACGCCGGTGATCACCGTCCGCGAGGGCGACAACCGCGCGCACACCAACTTCACCGTCCGCCCCAAGGACCCCGAGCTCGAGATCTACGCGAGCCGCTACACCTTTGCGCCGGGCTCCAAGGTCGAGTTCAGCCTCAAGTCGTTCAGGCTCGAGAAGGTGAAGCTCACCGTGTACCGCGTCCCCGTCGCGGTCTTCCTCACGGGCAGGACCGAACCGGGCGCGCTGAGTCCCGCGACCCTGGGCTTCCAGCAGGTCCGGCAGTGGGACGAGACGGTGCGCGAGTTCGAGCCCTACCAGTGGCGCTACCAGGCGGTCGAGATGAACGAGCCGCTCCCGCCCGGGGGCTACGGTATCGAGGTAAGCGGCGCCGACAAGGTCGTGAACCGCAAGTTCTTCACCGTGACCTCGGTGGGCGTGGTGGTCAAACGCTCGCGTGAATCGGTCTTCGCCTACGTGACCGACCTCGTCACGAACGCGCCCGTGCCCGGCGCGGCCGTCGCGCTCTTCGACAACACGCCGGTCAAGAAGGAATACCGCGACTCCGAGTACGCCTACAAGCCGCCCGAGCGCATCGAGGACCTTCCCGTCACAGTCGTGCAGAAGGGCGCGACCGACGTGAGCGGCGTCTACCACGCACCGCTCAAGTCCGACATCCACGTCTCCATACTCGCGGTGGGGACCGACGGGAGCTATTCGTTCTGCAGCACCGGCTCGCCCAACCAGTTCGAGCGCGAGGAGAACAAGTTCTTCATCTACACGGACCGCCCGGTGTACCGCGCCGGGGACAGGGTCCACTACAAGATACTGGGCAAGAAGCGCGCCGAGCGGTTCGTTCCGCTGGGGGCCGAACTGCTTTACTACGAGATTCGCAACATCGACACGGACGACACGATAGATTCCGGGAGCTTCACGCTCGACGAGTGGGGCTCGCACGCGGGCGACATCCAGCTTTCGGCCGAGGTGCGCCTGGGCGAATACGAGCTTCGCGTGGGAACGAGCTCCGAGGACCTCTACGCGGCGGGGCGCTTCTACGTGGAGCAGTACCGCAAGCCCGAGTTTAAAATAGACATCACCCCCGTAAAGCCGTTCTTCACCAACAACGACACCGCCGAATTCAAGGTCGAGGCGCGCTACTTCTTCGGGGCGCCGCTCAAGGGAGCGCTGGTGCGCTACCGCTTCTACGAGTCGCGCCTGCGCGACACGGACACCACCTACTGGTGGGAGGAGGACTACGGGCGCAGCGAGTCCTACAACAGGATAAAGCTCGAGGGCGAAAAATACCTGGACGACAACGGGATCGCCTCGCTCAGGCTCCAGTGCGGCGACTACTCCTACGACCGCGAGATCACGCTCGAGGCCACCATCGTCGACAACTCGAACGTGAGCATCACCAGCCGCGAGAGCGTGAAGGTAGGCCGGGGCGAGTACTACATCAAGATCAACCCCACGCAGAACTTCTACTCCGACGACGAGAAAAAGACCGTCCAGGTGAAGACCCTCGCGCACGACGGCACGCCCGTGAGCGCGCCCGTGGAGATCAGGGTCTACCGCTACGTGTGGAAGCCCTGGCAGCGTGTCTACGTGCACGACGCCAAGCCCGTGTACGAGAAAAAACTCACGACGAACGACAAGGGCGTGGCCGAGCTCGAGCTTCCCGGGAAGCTCGACATCTACGGCGAGTTCGACATCGTCGCGACCGG
>CALMJO010000085.1 GCA_937864375.1 uncultured Spirochaetota bacterium | reverse complement strand
GCGTCAGATGTGTATAAGAGACAGGCATGGGGCGGGGCCGTGTCCCGGCTACGCATTTACCGGCGGGAAAGGCGTCGCGTCAATTATAATTCGCCGCGGCCATGGCGCGCCGACGGCGCGGGATGCGCAGGGCGCGCGAATAGTCCCCGATCGCGACCGCCTTGTCGGCCATGCAGACGAGGTAGGATTCCGCGTAGCGAGGCGGCCTCGGGGTGAGGGGCCACATGTGGCGGGAGATCGCGTCCTCCTCGATGGCGTTGAGGCTGAAGCGCGCGCGCGCGTTCGCGCACGCGAGCGCCGGGTGCCGCAAGCCGTGGAGGCGCGGGCCGTCGGTGCGCCAGTTGTAAAAGAAGAAATCGTGGAGGAGCGCCGCGCGCGTCGCGGAAATGTAATCGAGCCTGCGGCCCCGCGCCATGCGGTACACGATGCCCGCCACGGCCAGGCAGTGCGCCATGCGCGTCACCTTTCCGTGGTGCGTGTACCGGTCCAGGCTCCTGAACTCCTCGCTGGCGAGGATCTCCCGGATTTCCGGATGGCTGAACATCTGGTCGTACCTGTTTTTCTTCATGGACGCTCCCTGCGCGAAAGAATGCTCCTCATTGCATCCCTGCATATGGTTGTCGAGCGTAATTTATTGTGAAGGCGCCTGCGCAGGAGTCCCAGCGCGCGGACGGTACGGCCGCAGTCGAACAGCGCGGGGTCCAGCCTGCGAAGGGCGCGGCTTCCCGGCAGCTGCGCCTGGACGAGCGCGAACGCACGGGCGAGATCGGGCGCCGGTCCTCCCCGCGCGACGAAGGCGCGCGAGTGCCGCGCCGCTTCCAGTATCCTTCCCGCGATTCCCGACGAGTACATGGCGTCCGCCGCGATGAGGGCGGCGAACACGACGGTGAAGCGCTGCACGGCGACGGGATTGGCGCTTCCCATCATGAGCATCGTGGCCGGGTATACGGTGTTCTCGAAGATGAGCGCGAGCACCACCCAGTAGAGCGAGAAGCCCGGGCACACGTGACCGCGAATATTGAAACGCTCGTCGCGGTAGTCCCACCAGCGCCGGCCGAACAGGCGCAGCATCGCTTCCCCCACGACGAGCTCGAGCAGCGAGATGGAAACGAAATAGGCCGCCATGCGCGCGGTGAGGGAGTACTCGCGCGTGAGCTCACATACCACGAGGATGAGGATTGCCCCGGTGCCGTAGAGCGGCACCCACGGCCCCCTGAGGAAGCCGGGGTTCACGAACATGCGCGCGTTCGCGGACCGGTAGATCGATTCGATCATCCAGCCGCAGATGGAATAAATTATGAACAGAAACGCCAGCGTGGTCGCGTGGAATTCCATGCAGTGTCCCCCGATGTCAGATTGTCCGGTTATTCCTGAGGCCCGCGAGCACGAGGCCGAGCGCGCGGTCGATCTCTTCCTTAATGCTTTCGAACGGCGCGGTGAAAATCCTCTGCTTGAGTGAGCGCTCCAGCCCGCGTACGAGGTACATGAGCGTAGTGGCAGTGTCCATGGGGTCGGCGTCCCGTATGCTGTCCGCCAGGCGCGCCTCGGAGACCAGGCGCGCGATGAGCGATTTCTCTCGCGTTTCCATTCCGCCGGTGAGCCCGCTCTCGTCCGGTCCCTCGTCCAGCGCGAGCCCCGACATGTCGGGATTGCCGCACAGGAAGCGGAAATGCTCGTGGACCACGGTCCGGATCTTTTCCACCGGGTCCGTGAGCCCGCGATGGAGACCGTCGAGCCCCTCGTCGAAGCGGCGGAGCTTCTCCCGGACGAGCTCCCGGATTATCCCTTCCTTGCTGCCGTAATAATTGTAGAGGGTCCCCTTCGCCACGCGCGCCGCCCGGGCGATATCGTCCACCCCGGTCTTGCGGACGCCAAAACGGGCAAAAAGCCGCTCGGCGGCCTCAATTATGCGATGATGTATTATATTTTTCATTTTGAACTTTTGTACTAGTTTAGTATAAAAATATATCGAACCTCTTGAATCGTCAAGCGAAACATTGTAAAAATGTAGGCTATTTGAGCCAGTGGTCCGAGGGGCGGGCCAAAAAATGCTTGTCATTTTGCCACCTGCCTTTTCAATAGACCCGAAAATGGCCTCGACTATAGCGATTAACCAGACAAGAACATAATCGTTTCGTGTGAATATTTTAATTTTAGGTATCTATGGCGCTCATTAAAAGGGTCCTGATCAGTCTGTCGGATAAGTCCGGCGCGGTGGAGTTCGCGAAAGAGCTTGCGACCTACGGCGTGGAATTCCTGTCCACGGGCGGGACCGCGAAGATGCTGCGCGAGGCCGGGCTTGCCGTAAAGGACGTGTCCGAGTACACCGGGTTTCCGGAGATGATGGACGGGCGCGTGAAGACGCTCCATCCAAAGGTGCACGGAGCGCTCCTGGGACTGCGCAACAATCCCGAGCACATGCGCGTCATGAAGGAGCACGGCATTCAGCCCATCGACATGCTCGTCATCAACCTCTATCCCTTCAGGCAGACAATCGCGAAGCCGGGGTGTACGCTGGAGGACGCCATCGAGAACATCGACATTGGCGGTCCCGCGATGCTCCGCTCTTCGGCAAAGAATAACGAAAGCGTGACCGTGCTCATCGACCCGGCGGATTACCGCCCGGTGCTCGACGAAATGAAGAAAAGCGGCGGGTCGGTTTCGGCCCGGACCAATTTCAGGCTCGCCGTGAAGGTCTTCAAAAGCACCTCCGACTACGACAGGATGATCGCCGACTACCTGTCAAGCCGGCTCGAGGGCTGAAGGCCGTTTAGAACCCGAGTATTCTGGGTGTGAAAAGGCAGCGTCTACTGGCCGTGGCGTCTGCCCGCACTCATGTACAATAATTTTATTTTCAATCGGAGGTAACAGATGGCAGAAGTCACCCTGAAGGAAATCTATCCGGTTCCCGAAAGTTTCAAGCAGAAGGCGTATATCAAAAGCAGGGCCGAATACGAGAAGATGTGGAAGGAATCCCTTGCTGATTCCGATGCGTTCTGGGCCAAGATCGCCGAGGAGTATGTAACCTGGTTCAAGAAGTGGGACAAGGTCAATGTCTGCAATTATGGAAAGAGCGCGGAAGAGCTCAAGGTCTCCTGGTTCCCCGGCGCCAAGGTCAACGTTTCCTACAACTGTCTCGACAGGCACCTCGAGAAGAGGGGCAACCAGGTCGCGATCATCTGGGAAGGCAACGATCCCAGCGAAACCAGGAAGCTCACCTACAAGGAAATGCACGCCGAAGTCTGTAAGTTTGCCAACGTGCTGAAGAAGCATGGCGTGAAGAAGGGCGACCGCGTCACCCTGTTCCTCCCCATGATTCCCGAGCTTGCGATAGGCATTCTCGCCTGTACGCGTATTGGCGCGATCCACTCGGTTGTGTTCGGCGGATTCTCGGCCGAGGCTCTTCGCGACCGTATCCTCGACTGCGACAGCCGCGTAGTTGTATCCTGCGACGGCACCATGCGCGGTGCGAAGGCCGTTCCCCAGAAGGACAATGCCGACGCCGCAATCGCACAGTGCCCCAACGTGAACCTCCATGTCGTGGTCAAGCGCGTGGGCGACAAGGTTGCAGTGAAGTGGAACGACAAGATCGACAAGTGGTGGGATGCGGAAATGGCGACCGTAAGCGCCGACTGCAAACCCGAGGAAATGGAATCGACCGATCCCATGTTCATCCTCTACACCTCCGGTTCCACAGGAAAGCCCAAGGGCGTCATGCACGCAACGGGCGGCTACCTCACCTACGTGGCGTTCACCCACAAGATGATCTTCGACTACCATGACGGCGACATCTACTGGTGCACCGCCGACATCGGCTGGGTCACGGGCCACTCCTACATCGTGTACGGTCCGCTTGCGAACGGCGCGACCTCCATCATGTTCGAAGGCGTTCCGTCCTACCCGGATTTCGGGCGCTTCTGGGCCGTGTGCGAAAAGCATAAGGTCAACATTTTCTACACCGCTCCCACCGCCATCCGCGCGATCGCGAAGGAAGGCGACAGCTGGGTCGACAAGCACAACATCAAGTCCCTGCGCCTCCTTGGTTCCGTGGGCGAGCCCCTGAACCCCGAAGCGTGGAACTGGTACTACCAGAAGATCGGCCGCGGCGAGTGCCCCATCGTGGACACCTGGTGGCAGACCGAAACGGGCGGCATCCTGATCACCCCGCTGCCCGGCGCGATCGACATCAAGCCCGCCATGGCGACCGTTCCCTTCTTTGGCGTCGAGCCGTCAATCGTTGACGATGCCGGCAAGCCGCTCGAGGGCGTATGCGAGGGCAACCTCTGCATCAACCGTTCATGGCCCGGACAGATGATAGGCGTTTACGGCGACCCGAAGAGGATGTTCGACACCTACTTCAGCCAGTTCCCCGGAAAGTATTTCACGGGTGACGGCTGCCGCCGCGACAAGGACGGTTACTACCAGATCACCGGCCGCGTCGACGACGTCATCAACGTATCCGGCCATCGCATGGGAACCGCCGAAGTCGAGTCCGCGCTCGTGTCCAACCCGAAGGTTGCCGAGTCGGCCGTCGTTGGTTACCCACACGAAATCAAGGGTCAGTCCATCTACGCCTTCGTGACTCTCAAGACCGGCGTGGAAAAGACCGACGAGCTCAAGAAGGAACTCATCGCGCATGTCCGCAAGGAGATTGGACCCATCGCGACCCCGGAAATCATCCAGTGGGCCGATGGTCTGCCCAAGACCCGTTCGGGCAAGATCATGCGCCGCATCCTCAAGAAGATTGCCGCCGCCGACTTCAACAAGTCCGGCTACGGCGACATCTCCACGCTTGCCGATCCTTCAGTGGTCGACACGCTCATGGACGATGCGAAGAAGATCTTCGGAAAGTAAGATTCTTTTCATGACACAAGGAAAGCGCGGGCCAAAAGCCCGCGCTTTTTATTGGTGCGCCCGGCACGGGCGCACGCTTTTAGGAGTGAATGACCTTATGCAGTCATTGATACCATTCTTGTCATAACAATGCATATGTGTATTTCTGAACCGTGGCAATATGTATTGACAAAGTGCGCACATTGAAGTAGGTTTAATTGTGAAGTTTGATTTTGATAAATCCAAAAACGAGATGCTCAGAAAGGCCAGGGGCGTTTCGTTTTACGATGTAATCGAGGCAATCGCGGAAAAGGGCATCCTGTTGAATATTGAGCACCCGAACAGGGAGAAATATCCGAATCAGTTCATGATGGTGGTTGAATTTAACAACTATACGTATTGCGTACCGTACGAGAGGAACGGGGACACGGTGCGATTAATCACGCTGTTTCCCAACAGGGACTATGTTTACCTGCTTGAAGGGAGAAACAAAAATGAGAAAGATTAAATATCTGAACAAGGAAGAAAGGGACTTGATCGAATCGTATAAAGGCGTTGACCCGAAGAAGAATAAAAAACCGACCCGGAAAGTACAGGACGCTTTCAAAAAAGCGGCGAAGGAATTCGTAAAAAATGAAATGAAAATGAACATCCGTATAGAGCCGTCCGAATTGAAGGAAATAAAAAAGCGTGCCGCCATAGAGGGCTTGAAATATCAATCGTTCGTGAAAAGCGTTCTTCATAAATATATCACCGGCCAGCTGGTGGAGAGAAGGCACAAGTAGGTCAACGTTCCCTTCCACATGTTAGTCGATGCTGCCGCCGGCTCATTAGAGTTGTTCTGCCACTCTATGAAAGTGTTATAGCAGGATAGCGTCATAATTCTATCCCCTCTCACCTCCCTGCCCTTAAGGCACACGAAGATGATCCGCTATTACGGCATCTACGCCCATGGCGCGGGAGAGAAGCTTGCGAAGATACACAATGCCGCATGGAAGGCCGCGATTGAACATTCGTTCGAGACAAATCCCGAACAGTGTCCCGATTGCGGTGCGCGCATGTTTCCATCCGTGGTTTTTTCGGGTTTTTCGGAGAAGGTGTGGTACAGGATCTGGCGGGAGTGCTCGCTTTACAAGGGGTATTTCCGGCCGATGAAGAGGGGGCCGTAGGAATCCACGGACCTTCCAGCCTTTTCGATTATTGTTGACTTTTCTCACCGTT
>CALMJO010000084.1 GCA_937864375.1 uncultured Spirochaetota bacterium | reverse complement strand
AGGGCGGGTCGATTCCAAAGGGGCAGGGCAAGAGGCAGCGCCTGCACCCGGTGCAGGAAAAGGCGGCGTCCAGCAGCTCGTCCATCGTGTGGCCGTCGAGCTCCTTCGCCTCGCCCCACGACGGAAAGAATTTTCCAGTGGGCCTAAAGTATTTCCGCACGACCTTGCGCACCACCTCGGCCCTCCCCACGGGCGAATACTCGCGCCTGGGGATTCCCTGGAAGACGTGGCAGCTTTCATAGCACAGGCCGCAGCGCGTGCACAGGTCCAGGTAATAACGCATGGGTTTCGTGAGCCGCCCACGGATCGCATTTTTCATCTCCGGCAGTCTTTCCTGTTCCATGGCTATTTCCTCTTGAGGTTGAGTGCGAAGAATACGAACACCGCGTGTATCATCTTGGTGAACGGGAAGAGCATGAGCACCAGGTTCGCGAAGAAGAGATGCAGGATGAAGATGACGAAGTGCGGCGAGGCGGTGACCATTACCGGGAGCCTTGGGTGGAAGGAGAGCAGGCTCGAAAAATAGATGCGGTAGTCCTCGACCGGAACGGTGAGCGCCGTCATGCCGTAGCGGTCCGCGAGATGCAGGATGCTGCCGAACAGGATGCTGAAGAAGAGCAGCAGGAGCAGGACATAGTCCTCCGGGACCGAGATTTCACGATAGGGCGTGCCGAACCGCCTGAATAAAAAATACAGGACGCTCGCCGCGAGCACGACGCCCACGATTCCCTCGCCAAGAAAAATCCTGTGCGGCACTATCTGGAGGATCCCAATTTCATCCACGAGCTCCAGGTGGCCCAGGAAGAGGAGCGTGAACGCGACGTGGTAGGCGATGATGAAAAACCAGAATACCCTTGACGCGCGGAACGCCACCGGCACCGCGAAGGCCTCCTTGATCGTCCCCAGCGCCGCGGATGGTTCGTGCGGGAACACCGCCAGCCTCCCGGGGATGCCCGGCGAGCGATATGCTGCGACCAGCTTGAAGATGATGCCGATGACGAGCGTCGCGAACGCGATGTACACCATCGGTACCATGACGAAATAGGAAAAGGTCTCCCACATGGCGCCCTCTCGGTAGTGTTGTTGTGCCCGGAGCGTCCCGGGCCGGGACGGTGCGCGGGAACGGCGGTCCCGCGCATGCACGGCTCAGCCGGATTTATTTGAGCTTCTTGATGTAGAATTTCGCCGACTTCTCTTCCTTGACGATCTGCATGAGCTCGTTGCCGCTCGATTTCGCCCAGGCGGGGAAATCCGCGTGCGCGCCCGGGTCGGTGGTCTCCGCCACGAGGACCTCGCCCACCTTCATCTTCTTGATCTGCTGGCTCACCTTGACGACCGGCATGGGACACGCGAGCCCTTTCAAATCCATCGTTACGTCGGTTTTAATTTCTTCGCTCATGGTTCGCTCCTGTTTTCACTGGTATATGTGCGGCCCGGAAAATATCGTTCATGTCCGACTGGCGTACGGGCGCCTTCGCGCTTTCCGCCCCGATCAGATGAAAAGCTGGATCCTGCTGTTGCCGGCCTCCGCGAGGAAGGTGGCGACCCCCACGAACTCGACGCCCGGGTAGTCGATCATCTCCCCGGGCTTGAAGCCCATGAGGCTCATGGACATCTCGCAGATGTACAGCTTCACGCCGAGCTCGCCGGCGAGGGACACCATCTCCTCGAGGGACGCGACGTTTTTCTTTTTCATGAGGTACTTCATCATCGCGGTGCCCATCCCGCCCATGTTCATCTTTGCGAGCTTCACCTTCCTGAATCCCCTGGGAAGCATGAAGCCGAACATCTTCCCGAAGATGTCCTTGCCCTTCGCCTTCTTCTTCCTGTCGCGCAGCGCCGGGGTCGCCCAGAAGGTGAAGAACATCACCACCTCCATGCCCATCGCGACCGCGCCGGTGGCGATGATGAATGCGGCCAGGAGCTTGTCCAGGTCGCCGCTGAACACGACCATCGACAGCTTGTTTTTTGAGCCTTCCCTGATCTCGTCAATCTGCTGTTTAATAAGTTCCAGTTCCTTTGAGGGGTCCATGGATCCTCCATTGGTTATATTTAAGTATTTCAGATGATAATAACATACTACACTTTTTCTGTCAAACAAAAAATTTTTCAACCTGCGGGGGGAACGGCGAACGGGGAAGGGGTTGAAGGGCACCTAGGTAAAAGTGTGCACCTTCCGTACGACAAAGTCAAATTTAAGGGTACCTCTTTAAACCCCTCTTTAAAACGGCTCTGCATATGCCATCAA
>CALMJO010000083.1 GCA_937864375.1 uncultured Spirochaetota bacterium | reverse complement strand
CCTCATCAGCCGCATTCTCGAGGATGATTACCGCGTTTCGAGCTACCTGAGCGCTGAGGATGCGCTGGGCAAGCTTGACCTGGAACAGGTCGACGTGGTAATTACCGACGTCAACCTGCCGGGTATGGACGGGCTGGAGCTGCTCCGTCATGTGCAGGAAAAGGACGACAATATTCCCGTGATCCTGATAACCGGTTATACCGACATCGATACCGCTATTTCGGCCCTCAAGTGCGGCGCTTTCGATTTTATACTTAAGCCATTCAACAACGACCAGATTCTCATTTCCGTGCAGAAGGCGCTGGAGAGCAGAAGGCTGGTCATGGAGAACAGGACGCTTCTACGGGAGCTCACGCAGAAAAACAGCGAGCTCGAGAAGCTGAACATGCAGATCCAGACGCGCAATGTCGAGATCGAGAACGAGCTCGACATGGCGAGCAATCTGCAGAAGTGCATCTTCCCCGTGGCCTATCCCGAAATCCGGAATTTTGATTTTTCGGTGAAATTCAAGCCGGTAGAAAAAATCAGCGGGGATTTTTTCGATTTCATCGTGTACGACGATCGCCATTTCTCCTTCATCCTCGCCGACGTTTCCGGGCACGGACTGCCCGCGGCGCTGTACTCGGCGATGGTTAAAATGGCCATGACATCCGTACAGAAGCAGAATCCGGCCCCGTCCGTGTTCATTGACGAGGTGAACCGGTTTCTCATCAATTCGCAGAAAAAAATGAGCTATAACTACGTGACCCTGTTCTACGGCCTGTTCGACCTGAACAACAGGGTGCTGCATTACTGCAACGCGGGAATTCCCGCGCCCGTCATCCTGAAGGCCGGCGGAGATTCCGTCCTCCTGGAGCCCAATGGCCCCTTCGTGGGCATCTTTGATACCTCGATATACACGGATGCCCAGGTTTCGCTTGACGCCGGGGATAAAATTCTTTTTTACACTGACGGCGTATTCGAGTGTACCAATAAGGACGATAAAATAATGGGGCAGAAGATATTGTTGGACCTCGTCAAGGATCTGCAGACCAAACGCATGGCCGACATCGTCGCGTCGCTCTTCGAGGAGGTCGAAAGGTTTTGCGGGGAAAACCGGTATAACGACGATATCACCCTTGTTGGAATGGACTGCAGGGGCTTTCCCTAGGCCGCCGATTGCAGTATATTATTCAAAACGTTCCGAGCAGCATGACAGAGGAGGAATTTTTAATGAAGTACGCAGGTGGTTTTTTCCGTACCGTGGCCGGGGGAATTCTCCCGGCGGTAATGGTTGTGCTGATGGCGGTTCCGGCAATGGCCGTCCAGATATCCTTCATGATTGGCGATGTGTCCGTTTTCCGTGACGGCGGAACCGTTGCCGCAAGCCTCAATATGGACCTCAATCCGGGTGACACGATTGTTACGGGCGGGGATGGCCTGGTCACGTTGACGTACCAGGACGGCAGCGAAGTCAAAGTTTCGGAGGGTACGACCCTCAGGGTGGGGAATGCGGCGACGAAGGACTCCGAATCGATCTCGGTAATTTCCGGGTCGGTCCTCACCGCGTTCCAGAAGCTCTCGAAGGATTCAGAAGAACGGAAGGTATATACACCCACTACGGTATGCGCGGTGCGCGGCACGAAGTTCGCCGTTACCGTCAGCAAGGGGGCCGATTCCCGGGTGGACCTTGACGAGGGAAAGCTCGACGTTCACAATCCCTACGGGAAGGTAGAGGTGAACCCGGACGAGGATGTACAGATCGGCGTCGGGGAGGAGCCCGAAAAGGGAGCGGCAAAGGGTTCCACGAAGGACTGGAAAGCCGGAAAAGACGATGAATTCAACGGCGACCCCAAATCCAAAGGTAAAAAGTTCAAGACCTACGTGGGCACGCTGGGAGAGCGGAGCTCGAAGTCTTCCGAGAGGATCGGAAAGCTCAATAAGAACGTGAGCAAGGCGGGGAAGAACAAGGACGAGCTTGAAAAGACGGGCGCCGAACTGGGTGAGCTCGAGAACGGCGCGACTGAAGACATGATACTTAATGAAAATGCGACCTCTTCAATAGACGGCATTCTAAAGGACTTCCAGAACCGCAAGGACGACATCTATGCGAACTTCCAGAAAGTGAAGGAAGAGTCGAACAAGGTGCGAGAGCAGCAGAGAAAAAACTACGAATCGATCATGGCCGTCAAGCAGGCGTATAAAAAGGCATACGACGAGATCATGGGTGCCCACAAGGGCATGGTGGATAAAATCAAGGGCGGAATCAAAAAGGATTCCGTGAAGCCGTCAATAGAAAAGTGACCATCCGTATTAACGGTGAACGCTACAATGCCCGCGAGGTCGCGGGCATTGTCTTTAGTGTGCCCGGCACGGGCGCACGCTTGGTGGTGAAAGTCCACTACGGAGGTT
>CALMJO010000082.1 GCA_937864375.1 uncultured Spirochaetota bacterium | reverse complement strand
CGTTATATGCATAGCATAAAAAAATTTGGTTTACTTGACAGGAAAACATGGATATCATAGCTTGATCATGGCTGGTGGTAATACCATCAGCCATTTTGCCATGACAGAACTTCTTGCACCCATCCAGTCACATAGCCTTGTCGAGGTGTTCGTCGAGCGCTTCGAGCAATTCATTCTCTCCGGGCGGATTACAGTGGGGGAAAAGCTTCCCTCCGAACGGGAGCTGGCGCTCAGGCTCGGGGTAAGCCGCCCTGTGGTCCATGAAGGACTCATAGAGCTCCAGGCGCGCGGGCTCATCGCCGTGAAGCCCCGAAAGGGGGCCTTCGTGAACGATTACCGGAAGGAAGGTTCCGTGAGCATGCTCGAATCCCTCCTCGTATACAGCCAGGGAAGCCTGGAGCCGCGCCTCATGAGGAGCATGCTGGAAATGCGCAGTCTTTTCGAGTGCGAAACGGCGCGCCAGGCGGCAAGGGTGCGCGCGCCGGAGGGAATGACCGCCCTCGAAGAAACCATAACCGAGGAATCGCGCTGCGTGCACGACGACCGCGCGCGCGTCGTCGACCTGGATTTCCAGTTTCACCTGAACGTAGCCATCGCCTCGGGAAACCTCGTGTATCCTCTCCTCATGAATTCGTTCCGAGGGGTGTATACCAATATTACCGGGCAGTTCTTCGCGGTCACCTCGTTCGTGGCCCAGGTGTTCGGCTACCATGCCGCGCTGTTTGACGCGATCCGGGCGGGCGACGAGGAACAGTCATGCTCGGTCATGCAGCGCCTGCTCGAGCACGGCGCGACAAACCTTGTACATATCCTTGGACTGGGAAAAAATCCCCGTCCACAAAACGACGCACACGATGGAGGAAGCACATGGAAAGCACCGCGTTGAAATTCCAGATCAAGGAACCCAAGGGGCTTTCTCCCAGGATCGCGTGGCTTCGCGATTACTATTTTTCCGGGGTTGACCGCGCCTGGAACAACGAGTTCACGCCCTGGACGACAGGCACGCCGTGGGACGTCCAGTACGACGAGATCAGCTTTTACATCGTCCCGGAAACATACCCCTTCCTCCAGACCTTCCGCTCATCCATGCACCAGCTGGCGCGCCCTGTGAAGCTCGATCCCGCGTTCTGGTCATGGACCCTGCAAGAGCGGCGCGCGTGGTTCGTGCGCGAGGTGATGGTCAACCATGTGCCCCAGGAACTGCTTCCCGGCGATCTCGTCGCCGGTTCACGCTTCAACCTCCAGGCCTCGCGATGCTGGACGAAGAACGAGGCCGCCGCGCGCGACCGTCTCATATACGGCAAAAAGGGCGCACGCGCCTTCATGAAGTGGTTCCACGATCACGGCTACGGCAACGCGGGCGCTACATCGGGCCACCTCATCCCGGGATACGAGCGCGCGCTTACCGCGGGCTGGAAGGGCATCCATGAAGACTTGAAGGCGCACTACGAGGCGCTGGGCGAATCGGACCGCAAGGGAGAAAAGGGGGCGCAGCTCAGGGCCATGATGACGGCGGCGACCATGCCGCGCGACCTTGCGGCAAAATACGCGTCCCTCTGCCGCAGGCTCGCCCAGAAGGAGATCACGCCCTCGCGCAGGGAGGAGCTGGCGCAGATGGCGGCGAACCTGGACCGCGTGCCCTGGGAGCCCGCGACGAATTTCTGGGAGGCCGTGCAGTCGCTCTGGATCACCCACATGCTCGTGATGAGCGACGAGAACTATCCCGGGCCGGGAGTGTCGTTCGGGAGGCTGGACCAGTACCTCTTTCCTTACTGGGAGCGCTCGATCTCGGGGGGAATGGACCGGGAATTCGGCAAGGAGATACTCAAGTGCTTCTGGATCCACGCCAATACCGCGTACGACGCGATGATCCGCGTGGGCGGAAACCAGGGCATCACGGCCGGGTTCGGCCAGCTCTTCAACCTGTCGGGCATGGGGCCCGGCGGCCGGGACATGACCAATGAACTGACATACGCGCTACTCGAGGTTATAGACGAGATGACCCCCATCCTGGAGCCCAAGCCCAATGTGCGCCTGCACGCGAACACGCCGGATAAGCTCCTCGACAAGGTGATCGACATGATCTCGTCCAGCCAGGGAGCGCCGTTCTTATTGAATTTCGACGAGCGCTCGATGGCGGGGATGATGCGCGAGGCCGGGAGCGCGGGCGTGGAATCCCTCATAACCGCGGAGAACGTGTATGATTACGCCTCCGTAGGCTGCCTGGAAAACACCATGGTAGGCAACGACCGTTCGGGGACCGTCGACTGCAATCTGAATCTCCTTAAAGCCGTCGAGCTCGCGTTCACGGGAGGGAAGGACCTCGTCCCCGTGATTGATTTCATGAGCGGGAAACCAGGAAAGATAACGCAGGACGGCCCCGCGACGGGCGACGCGACGAAGTTCAGGACCTGGGAAGAGTTCTGGAACGCGTACGTGATCCAGACGCGCTTCCTCGTGAAAAAATGCGTGGAGCTCTACGAGGCCTCCGAGCGGGTGAGGGCGGAGTTTTCTCCCACGCCGTACCTGTCGACCCTCGTGAAGGGGTGCGCTCAAAAGGCCCTGGACGTCACGCGGGGCGGACCGGAGCTCAATTTCGTGACCATCGAGGGCGTGACTTTCGGGACGACTGTGGACTCCCTCCTCGCGGTGAAATACCTGGTGTTCGACAAAAAGGAATGCACGATGGCCCAGCTCATCCAGGCCCTCAGGGACAACTGGCAGGGACACGACGTGCTGCAGGCCAAGGCGAAGTACCGCGCCCCCAAGTACGGGAGGGACGACGACGAGGCCGACGCGCTGGCGACGAAAGTGATGGACCTCTGGACGGCGGAAACCTGGAAATACAGGACCATTTCCACCGGGAGGCAGTTCAGGCCGGGGATGCTCTCGTGGAACTACTGGGTTGGCGACGGCTACGTGCTCGCCGCGAGCCCGGACGGTCGTCCCAAGGGACAGTTCCTCTCCAACGCGATCTGTCCCTCCAACGGCGCCGACACGAACGGTCCAACCGCGAACGCGAACTCGGTGGGCAAGGCCATGGGAGGGCGCGCGGCGGACGGGAAGGGCGACTGGAAAGATTACCTGAGCAGCCTGCCCAACGGCGCGAGCCACACGATCACCTTCAATCCGTCGCTGCTGCGCGACCCGGAACACAGGGGTAAATTCAAGGCATTCATCAAGGGCTACATCGCGAACGGCGGATCGGCGCTCCAGGTGAACATGATCGACGCGGACATGCTGCGCGAGGCGCAGAAGCACCCGCAGAACTACCGGCACCTCCTGGTGCGCATCACCGGGTACAACGCGTATTTCACGAGCATTGGCCGGGAGCTCCAGGACGAGATCATAGCGCGCGAAAGCCACAACAAGTATTGATCCGTGGCAGGGGCCGGTCGCGATCGGCCCCTGTGCGGATTCGAGAATCAGGGGTGCATTTGTGAAAAGGCTGCAAAATTTGAACACCAACATCGGAACCACCACCGCGACGGTGCTGAACATCCAGCGCATGTCCACCGAGGACGGGCCGGGACTCAGGACCACGGTCTTCTTCAAGGGCTGCGGCCTGCGGTGCGCGTGGTGCCACAACCCTGAAAGCATTTCGCCCTACCCCGAGGTGCAGTGGCTGGAGGCGCGCTGCATAGGCTGCGGAACCTGCGTAAAGGCCTGTCCCCTGGGCGCGGTTGCCGCGGACGGGCGGGGTATCCATATTGACCGTTCCCTCTGCGACGGGTGCGGCGCGTGCGCCCGAGAGTGCCCCGCCACGGCCATGGAGCTCCTTGGCGAGGAATGGAGCATGGACCGGCTCGTGGCCGAGGTCGTGAAGGACCGTTCCTACATCCTTAATTCCGACGGCGGCGGCATCACCGCCTCGGGGGGAGACCCCCTGGTGCAGGCGCCCTTTGTGGCCGAATTCTTCCGACGCTGCAGGGAAGAGGGCTTCCATACCGCGCTCGATACCTGTGGATTCATTGGGACTCCCTCGCTCGAAAGGGTCATGCCTCATACCGACCTCGTCCTGTTCGACCTGAAGCTTTCCGACGGGGCGGGCCATAAATTGCATACGGGTCATTCCAACTCGAAAATCCTGGAAAACCTGGTCCACGTGAGGGACTACATCGAAAGCCATGAACGGCCCGAGCTTTGGATAAGGACCCCCGTTATACCGGGGGCGACCGACACGGAGGAAAACATTGCCGCACTGGCGCACGTCATCGAGGGGCTGCTGAACGGGGCGGTGAGCCGTTGGGAGCTGTGCGCGTTCAACAACCTCTGCCGCGACAAGTACCGGAGGCTGGGCATCGAGTGGGAATACCGGGACGCGCAGCTCCTGGACGCGGCGCTCATGGAGCGGCTCGCGAACGTTGCGCGCGATTCGGTGACGAGACCGGAGATCGTCCGCTGGAGCGGCGCGACGGCGGGAGAGCAGGCGGCCGGCGACGGCCAAAGGGAGAAGAAAACAGCAGCGACGCATCTCGTGAAGGGATGCGGATAACCGGAAAAGGAGCGCGTCATGAAACCTGTTTACAAGGAATTCGATCCTGCGGACCTGCGCGAGTTCGAGCCCGATGCGAAGATCGGCCTAATCGCGACGATCAACCCGGATGGGCTCCCGCACTGTACGCTCATCACGGCGCTCCAGGCGCGCGGCACCCGCGAGCTCATCTGGGGCCAGTTCAGCGAGGGGTACAGCAAGAAGAACGTGAAGAAAAACCCGCGTACCGGTTTTCTCATCATGAGCCTCTCGAGGGATCTGTGGCGCGGAAAGGCTCTCTGGACTCACGAGGCGAAGGAAGGCCCAGAATACGAAATGTACAACAAGAAACCCATGTTCCGCTATAATTCCTACTTTGGGATTCACACCGTTCATTACATGGACCTGGTCGAAACGGGCGGCCGCGAAAAGCTTCCCATGGGCGGCATCGTGCGCGCCGCGCTGGCGACGAAAATCGTCAAGGGAGGGAAGGCGACGAAGAACCCCGCCCGGGTCCTCAAACCGTGGGCCGAGGGGCTCTTCAACAGGCTGGACAGCCTCAAGTTCCTCGCGTATATTGGGGCCGACGGTTTCCCTGTGATCGTCCCGGTCATACAGTGCCAGGCGGCGGACAGCAGGCGGCTGGTCTTTGCCGCGGGGGGATACCGCGAGGAGCTGGACGCGGTCCCCGCGAATTCAACGGTCGCGATCTTCGGGCTCACGCTCGACATGGAGGACATGCTTGTCAGGGGGAGGTTCCTCGGGTTCTCACGGAGCCGGGGGATACGCGTGGGCTGCATGGATATCGAATGGGTCTATAATTCCATGCCCCCCATCCAGGGACAGATTTATCCCGCGACGGAGCTCAGGCCCGTGATGGAGTTTTAGCCGGCGCTTCTCCGGATCCTTGAAAGCTCGGCCCGGGCCGCGGTGTTTTCGGGATCGAGGGACAGTGTTTTTTCAAGTACGGGGATCGCCTCGTCGCTTCTGTCCAGCCGGCACAGGGCCCGCCACAGGACCATGAGCGGCGCCCGGAAGTTCTGCCTGAGCTGGCAGGCCTTGTGCGCGCATTTTACCGCGTTTTCATAGTCCCTGATGTTATAATATGCGGCGGACAGTTTGTAGAGCGTATCCGCGTCCTCGCTATGCATCCCCAGGTACAGTTTGAGATGCTCGATCGCCGGCGCGAATTCTCCCTTCTGTAAATGGCAGCGCGCAAGGAGCTGATGTACCTTTTCGTCTGCCGCGCCCATGCGAAGCGCCATGTGCAGCTCGTAGATCGCTTCATCCAGGCTACCGTTGTAAAGGAGCTCGAGCCCCCGGTTGCGGTGGTTGATCAGATCCTGGTAGGCGGGATCGACCTCGATGAGGAGAAAGGTGACATCGTCGCGGATGGACGTTTCTCCCACGAACTTCTCCCACACCCGGATGATATGCGCGCGCGCATCCCTGATGATCATCGCGCGGGAATCCAGGAGAGACTGCTGGAGGAGCTCAATGCCGAACTGCTGGTCGCCGGAATTTCGCGCCTCGACGAGCCCGTCGGTGAACAGCAGCATCCTGTCCCCGAAGTCGAGCATGTCCTGCTTTTCCTCGTAGGTGTCGCCCGCGTTCTCGAGCGCTCCCACGAAGAGCCCGTTGGTGTCCCAGGTTTCAATATCCCCGGTACGCGCGCGCAGCACCATGGCCTTGTGGTGCGACGCATTGGTGTAGGAAACCTCGAAGGAGGGACTGATGACCACCACGAACGCCGTGAGGTAATCCTGCGTCTTGATCGTTTCCATGAGCGCCGAGTTGACGCGGGTGAGGATGTCCCGCGGGAAAAGGTTCTTCTGGGTGGCCTCTATGAAGCTGATCTTTCCTATCGCGGAGACGAACGCCGCCGGGATGCCGTGCCCGGAGACGTCGGCGATGAGCACGCAGAGGTGGCCGCCGGCCATCGGCACCACGTCGAAGAAATCACCGCCTATTTTTTCCATGGAGCGGTAGAACGCCTCGATTGCGATGCCGTTATGCGTAATTGGTGTGATCGGGAGGATCCCCCGCTGGATGTCCGACGCGATATCGAGCTCCTTTTCCATGAAGAGCTCGCGCCCGCGCAGCTCCGCCAGCGCGACCTCGGAGGTGCGCTTCGCTTTCTTGACCTCGACCCTCTGGCGGTTGTACTCTCCGGCGAGGTAGGCCATAAAAAGCGCCGCGGGAAGAAAGCACAGCGTGTAGAAAACCTCGGTCATAAGCGAACCCTTCTGGCCGATCACGTGTATGGCGTACCATGACGCGCCCACCTGGTCGAGGGCGATCGCCAGGGTGATCGCGAGCGCCTGGGCGAGGGTGAGGTTCGAAAGCGTGAAGGTGAGCGCCATCAGGGCGAACAGCAGCCCCGCCGATCGTATCTCGTTGAGGCTGACCACCCATACGCCGTACATCGCGACCCAGAGAGCGAACTGCAGCAGTGAAAGAGTGAAGGAATAGGCCGCGGTGATGGGCTTTTTTCTCGTGAGCGTGGTGATGTACAGGGCCAGGCTTACGCCGATCACCGAGGCCGCGATGATGCACAGGTGGGCGCCGGAAACAGCGGCGAGCCCGGTCACGCTCGCAATGAACGCCGCGAGGAGCGCGATCGCGTATGCCAGCAGGATGTTGATCGAATTCCTCAGGAGTATCTGTTTGCGCCGGGTGTTTTTGTCGAACCGGGAGTTGTTCATGCCCACGGCGCTCTTCGCGGCTTCCGTTACCCTCTTGAAGATGGGGAGTGTTTTCACGTTCTTCCGCCCCGTGACTGTATTTATAAAGGTCCTTCCATCCCCTGCGCCAGGTCGCTATTCGCGGTACGGTTCACCCATGGGCACAACCGTTCGGCCCGGTTGCCTGAATGATAGACCGGGCCGGGCGAATTGTCAATACCTGAAAGCGACGGAGGATTTTTAATTGCTCATATCCCGGGACATGCTATACTGCGGGCGTACTCTACCACCATGACACGCGGGAGGACCGGTATGCTGGGAATAAGGTTCATCAAGTTTGAATCCACGGTCTACGTCATCCACTACAGGAACGGTACGGTAAAACGGGAGGGGACGGGGCTTTCATTCTGCTACTTCGCTCCCAGCTCGTCCATTGCCGCGGTGCCCGCGGGAAGCAACGACCTCCCTTTTATTTTCAACGAGACCACCGCGGACTTCCAGACCGTGGCGATCCAGGGCTCCCTCACCTTCAGGGTCACCGACCCGCGGAGGCTCGCCTCCATGCTCGATTTCACGGTGGACCTGAACGGACAGTATTTAAAGAACGATTACGAGAAGCTCAGCCAGCGGCTTGTCAACGAGGCGCAGACCGCGGCCGCGGCCTTCGTGCAGGGGTTGCCTGTCAGGGACTCCCTGCGCGGCGCCGGGAGGGTGGAGACCACGATCATGGACGGGCTCGGGAAATCCGCCGCGGTCGCGATGCTCGGCGTGGAGGTGCTGAGCGTGAACATCCTGGGGATCACGCCCACCCCGGAGATGTCGCGGGCGCTCGAGGCCCAGACGCGGGAGGCGCTCCAGCAGGAGGCCGACGAGGCGATCTACGCGCGGAGGAACTTCGCGGTGGAGCAGGAGCGCAAGATCAAGGAGAGCGAGCTGGGCACCGAGATCGCCGTCGAGGAAAAGAAGAAGCAGATCGCGGAAAAGAAGCAGGAGGCCGAGGTCGCCGCAGAGGAAAACCGCAGGAGGCTGCGAGAGATGAAGGTGGACGCCGACGTCGCGGTGGAGGAAAAGCGCCGTGCGCTCATCGACATGCAGGGAGAGAACCAGAGGAAGGAGGCAGACGCGCGCGGCTATGCGCTCGGCGCCACGCTCGCGCCATACAGGGACATGGACTGGAAGGTCCTAATGGCCGTAGGAAGGGAGGGCCTGGATCCCCGGCTCAACGTCGCGCTCGCCTTCCGTGAGCTCGCGGAGCACGCGGAGAAAATCGGCACCCTCAACATGACGCCCGACCTGCTGGAGAGCGTGCTCGCGGCAAGGGAGCCGCATAAAGACAAAGCCAAGTGATGCAGATCGAACACGCGGTGATCGTGACGCGCCGCACGAGGCTCGAAACCCTGACCGAGCGCTTCAATTCACGCCGGCAGGCGCAATTCTACGTTGAGCACTCGGGCGGCGACTTCGCGGACTACGAGAAGGAATACGACGAGTATCACCGCTCGCTCGAGCGCGTGCGCACGGCGCTCTCCGGGACCATCAGGTACACGGCAATCGACCGCTCCTTCGTGCCTGCGTACCTTTTTTCGGAAAAGGACGCGGTGATCGTGGTGGGACAGGACGGGCTCGTCGCGAACACGGCGAAGTACGCGCTGGGCATCCCCATCATCGCAGTGAACCCCGACCCAGAGCGCTTTGACGGGGTGCTGCTTCCTTTCAATGTGTCCGATTTTCTTCCGGCCCTCGAACGGGTGCGCGCGGGGGGCTTCCAGGCGAAGCGCGTGACCATGGCGCAGGCGCTCCTGGGCGACCGGCAGCGGCTCCTCGCCTTCAACGACCTGTTCATCGGCCCCCGGTCCCACATCTCCGCGCGCTACTCGATCAGTTTCAAGGGAGCCACCGAGGAGCAGTCGTCCAGCGGCATCATCGTGGCGACGGGCGCCGGGTCCACCGGGTGGCTGAGCTCGCTGTTCAACATGGCGAACGGGATCGCGCGCGCGTTCGCCGGCCGCAAGGACCTCAAGGGCTCGGTCCTCGCCTGGGACGCGGAGGACCTGGTGTTCGTGGTGCGCGAGCCGTTCGTCAGCCAGGTCTCGTTCGCCGGGATCGTGGCCGGGACCATCGGGAGAGGCGCGGAGCTCGTGATCGAATCGCACATGCCGTCCGAGGGCGTGATCTTCAGCGACGGCGTCGAGACGGATTTTCTCAGGTTCAATTCGGGCGCGGTGGCTCGGATCGGCGTGGCGCCCGAACAGGCCCTCCTGGTCGTGTAGCGGCGCGCGCTACTTCATCGCCGCCTCGACCAGCATCTCGAAAAGCCCCTTGTGCGTGAAGGAAATCGACGTGAAGAGCCGGTAGGCCTTGTTGGGAACATTGTCCAGGTCGGTGTCGGTCACGTAGTAGGAATAGCCCCGGTTGGATTTCATGAACACCCTGAGCTCGCCCGTGACCTGCCTGATCGTGGCGCGGGAGAACGCGTTGGTGACCGATCCGTCGGGCAGGCTGAAGCTGTATCCCAGCTCCCCGGACTCGAGCGGCTGCAGCGCCAGCGTGAGCGGGATGATGTTCTTCTTGGACTCCATGATGTTTTTGGAGAGTTCGGGGTTGATCTCGCTGATCGTGCAGCCGTTTCGCAAGTCGCGCTCCATCTTGTAAATCTCCACGAGCTTGAGCTGGCCGGCCAGTGTGGACTTTGGATTGCTTTTCACGGCCTTTTCCGCGACGCTTTGCGCGAACACGTAAAGGCGCGCCAGGTAGTCCACGAAGACCTCGGCGGGCTTGCGGATGAAGAAGATCGAGCCGCGTTCGTCGGTGATGAAGAAGTAGCAGTACTTGTTCTCCTGCTGGAAATAGATCTGGATGCAGGAGTCCTTCCGGTTGTCCAGGACCGTGCGCAGGTAATTGAGCCCGGCGAGGGCCGGGTCGATCCGGAGGCTCGTGAGCGCGCCGTTGTTGTTGCTCAGGAGGTAGAGGAGCTGCGCCTCGGACTCGCACATGGTCACGGCGATGTCGTCTTCCTGCCCGGACCTCCGGGCGGTATACAGGAAATACTTGTTGCCGAGCATCGTGATATAGCGCCTGCGCACCCTGTCCTCGCGGTCGATGAAGAAATGGTACATGTCGGCGATCGTCGCAGAGAGCCGGTCGAACTCGCGGCTCGATCCATAGGGCAGGGACGACGACAGGTGCACCGCCGTGGAAAAATCCATCCTGGTCACCAGCGCCCCCTGGAGGATCCTCCCATACACCTTCGCCAGGTCAATCTCGCTCTTATACGAATCGAACTTGGTTTCTCCCCAGCTCGTGTGGTACAGGTAGATGATGTCGTCGATCTTCTTGGAATACTTCGAGTAGGGATTGATGAGGATGAAGCTGATGATGGGAAAGGACTCGGTCAGGAAGTACCTGTTGTGCAGTTCCAGGCGCTTCGTGGTGAAATGCGTGGTGAGATGGGCGATGATCTCCCTGATGTAGTTCTGATCGACGGGCAGGATCCCAGGGTCCATCTCAAGCCGGGTATAATCCTTCTGGAAGAGCCGGTTGAGGCTCAGCCAGGTGATGATGCCCGTGAAGCGCGCGTCCTTGTAGAGGATGACCTTCGTGGGCGAGCTCCCTATAATCACGCGCTTGGAGAGCAGCCAGAATTCCCGGCTGTCTTTGTCGCGCACGAACTCGATGCTCAGGAGCTTTTCGGGCGGATAGGTCTTGAAGCTCAGCGTGTTGTCGATCTTGTTGTCCGCGATCGCGAAGTGGGAATAGATCTTCCGCGAGATGCCCTGAAGCTGGACGTCGGAGAGCCTGTTCGCGGTCTTGTACGTCTCGATCGCGCCCAGTATGTCCTTGTACCCCTTGAGGAGGTATTTCTTCGTGTCGTTCATCAGCTTGGTGATGGAGTCGATGTCCAGGTTCTCGAAGTTGTCGAGCTTGGCCACCAGAGAATCGGCCCATTCCCATTTCTTCGTGTAGGCGACGAGGTTGCGGATCTTTTCGCTCTGCGCGGCCTCGGGCTGGTTTTTAGGGACCTGCGAAAGCCGGGGGTCCACCTTGAGGTAGAAGCATATCGTGAGCAGCTCGGTGGCGAGCGTGTCCTTGATCATGGCCGCGTAATAGTTATAGACCTGGTTAAACATGATCACGTAGGAGTCGACCGCCTGGGTGTAGAGCTTCTTCTCGTGCACGTTCTTTTTTATGATGGAGCTTATGAACGGGTTCGTCCCCGTGGAATGGATGTAGCGCTCCAGGAGGCCGAGCTTCAGTATGGACTTGAACGGGCTTCCCAGCGACTTGAGGAGCTGGAAGAGCGCCGCGACGAGAAAGTCCTCCCGCGCGATCATCGTGAGGTTCCCCAGGTCGATGAACTCATTCTGGTGCGCCGAACCGGCAATCGCCTCCAGCCACTCCCGGTACTCGGCGTCGCCGCTCCCGACGGGCACCACCCACCAGAAGGGGAGCTTGCCGCAGATCACGATGGAGCTCCGGAAGAATTCCTCCTTGAGGAGTATCCCGAGCGAGGTCCCGGAAAAATTGTCCTCGCTGTCGTCGTCAAAGATGTTGCGGCGCACCTTGGCGATATCGTTCAGGAAAAAATGCACCTCCACGTTGAAGCGCTCGGCGATCCAGTCCTCGATGAGCCTGCACTTGGTCTTGAACGCGCGCACCGCGTCGGCGCTCACCGCGGACTCGTCGGCGCACACCCAGAAATCGAAGTCCGAGTGCTTGGAGAACGCGATCGTGCCCCCGCTTCCCATGAGAGCGAACATCTGTATGAACGGTTTCGCGCCGCGGGGAGGGGAAATCACGGCCGAAGGAAAGAGCGAGCGCAGGAACTGCGCGACCCTGGGCCTGGGCTCGTAGTTGTGGATCCCGCCCGGCACGTCGGCTCCCTCCACGTAGCCGGGCAGGCCGGACTGGTTGATGCCCAGCAGGAAGGGGATCGAATCGAAGAGGTCGATTATCCTCTGGTCGCCTACGGTCGCGTACAGGTTGTTGAGTTTGAACTCGTTGAACGCGGTGAAGGACGACCTGAAGGCATTGATATTCGCGACAATTTCCGAGCGTGTGCTGTCATCCATGTCATTCCTGCGGCGCGTGGGCTTTTCCGTGGAAGGGCGCGGTCGGGCCCGGGTATGCGTCCCGGTTTTCCAGCCGGCTTCACGGTCAAGAACAAGATAGCCGGTGTCGGCTTATATTTCAATGATTTTCTATAAATCCGGGTCCGCCGCAGAAAGGCGGTCCGTATCATCTCCGGTAAACAGAGAACGCCCTAGAGCCTTGATGCGTCGATCACCTGAAGCGCCGCCTCTTCGAGCACCTTGGTAGCGAGGATAAGCAAGCCAAAGCGCTGGTCCTTCGTCTGGCCATGGTAGAACCGGTAATAGATCTGCTGCGCGATCACGGCAAGCCTGAACAGGCCGAAGCAGAAATAGAAATCGAATTTCCCCGCTTCGATTCCGGTACGCGCCGAGTAGTAGTCGATGATTTCGCGCCGGCTCATCGCGCCGGGCATGTTCGTGGGGAGCATGCGGATGAGCTTCATGTTTTCGGGATCGGTCTCCTCGACCCAGTAGGCGATGGAGCTGCCCAGGTCCATGAGCGGGTCCCCTATGGTCGCCATCTCCCAGTCGAGTACGCCGATTATCTTCAATGGATTCGACGGGTCCAGCACCACGTTGTCGAACTTGTAGTCATTATGGATCACCGCGACGTGCGGTGAATCCGGCGGCCTCTTCTCCTTGAGCCATTCCATGACGCGCTCGAAGTCCGGCGCGTTAGGCGTCAAGGCGTCGCGGTAGCGCCGGCTCCATCCCGTAACCTGCCGCTCAACGTAGCCTTCCGGCTTCCCGTATGATTCCAGCCCCGCGGCGCGGTAATCCACCTTGTGGAGGGCCACCTGGACGTCCACGAGCTCGCGACAGAGAGCGCGCGCGCCGTCCAGGCCAAGGTTCAGGCCGCGCGGAACGTTCTTGCGGAGAATGATTCCCTTGATTCGCTCCATTACGTAAAACGGGCAGCCCATGACGGACTCGTCCTCGCTGTATGCCAGTGGGGCGGGGCAGTACGGGTACACCGGCTTCAGCGCGGAGAGCATGCGGAATTCGCGCCCCATGTCGTGCGCGGACTTCGCCTTGCGGCCAAAGGGGGGCCTGCGCAGCACCATCTCGCGCTCGCCGAATTTTATGAAATAGGTGAGGTTTGAAAACCCGCTGGGAAACTGGCTGATCTCGAACTCTCCCGACAGTCCGGGGACCGCCTCGAGCAGGTAGCGCTTTATTTTTTCCCGGTCGAGCTCTTCGCCCGTGCGGGGCGCAGCCGCCTTGTCGATGTATTCCTGCATGTGCT
>CALMJO010000081.1 GCA_937864375.1 uncultured Spirochaetota bacterium | reverse complement strand
GGGAGAAAAGGTAAACGGCGGCACCATAATCGTGCGCCAGCGCGGGACCAAGATTCACCCCGGCACCAACGTGGGCAGGGGCAAGGACGATACCCTTTTCGCGAAGATCACCGGCGTGGTGAAATTCGAGCCCCTCGGCAAGACGAGAAAAAAAGTATCGGTATATCCCGCCTGACCGGGTTTACCACAGCGCTTTCCCGCGGATGCAGCAGGCGTCCGGAACGCCGCGCGCGGACAGGCGGAGACACCAGGAATCGCGTAAAGAGAACTCTCTACGCGATTTACTGTTTTTAGGGGAAGATACGCGTGGCAAAGTTCACCGATACCATCACCATACAGGTAAGGGCCGGCAAGGGCGGCCAGGGCGCGGTCTCGTTTTACCGCGAGAAGTACATCCCTAAGGGCGGCCCCGACGGGGGCGACGGCGGGAGGGGCGGCGACGTGTACCTCGAGGCGAGCAACTCCTTCTACAACCTTTCGCACCTTTTCCGGGACCGCGTCTACCACGCGGAGAGCGGGCGCCAGGGGATGGGAGCGAACAAGCACGGCAGGGACGGCAAGGATTACACCGTCAAGGTGCCGCCGGGGACCGAGGTGCGCGACCCGGAAGATGACTCTCAAATATGCGACCTTACCCAGGACGGGCAGCGCTTCCTGATCGCAAAGGGCGGCATGGGCGGAAGGGGGAACGCGTTCTTCAAGACCTCGACCCACCAGGCGCCGCGCTTCGCGCAGCCCGGCATGCCGGGAGAGGAGAGGCGCATTGTCCTCAACCTCAAGCTCATCGCCGACGTGGGCCTCGTGGGCCTTCCCAACGCCGGGAAATCCACCCTGCTCGCGCGCATCACCAACGCCAAGCCCAAGATCGCCGACTATCCCTTCACCACGCTCATCCCGAACCTGGGCGTGGTGCAGCGCGCGGATTCCACCAGCTACCGCATCGCCGACATCCCCGGCATCATCGAGGGCGCGCACAGGGGACTTGGGCTGGGCCTTTCCTTCCTCCAGCACATCGAGCGCGTGCGGGTGATGCTCTTTCTGCTGGACGTGACCGGCGAGGACCTGGCCTACAGCCTCAAGCTCCTGCGCGACGAGCTCGCCACCTACAACGGGGAGCTCACCGGGCGTCCCTGCGCGGTGCTGCTCACCAAGACGGACCTCGTGGATGAAGACGAGCTCCGTAAAATCATTGACCAATTTCCCGGAGAGACTATAGTGCCGCTGTCCGCGCACAGCGGGCACAACATCGATCTTCTCATGAGGACGATAGACGCGCTTTTGGAGTGACCATGCCGCGCAAGGATCTCCTGAAAAGGGTACACCGCATCGTGGTGAAGGTGGGGACCTCGTCCATCACCGAGGGAGGCGCCATCTCTTCCCGGAAGATCGCGCTCCTCACGCAGGACCTCGCGGGCGTGTGCGCCGTGGGGCGCCAGGTGGTGCTGGTTTCCTCGGGGGCCATAGGCGCGGGAGCGGGGGCGCTCGAAAAGCGGCGCGACATGCTCACCATCCCCGAAAAGCAGGCGTGCGCCGCCGTGGGACAGACCATCCTCATGAACGAGTACCGCGCATGCTTCAGGCGGAACGGCCTCGAGGTGGGACAGATCCTCCTGACCGAGGACGACGTCAAGCATCGGTCCCGCTTCCTCAACGCGCGGCACACCTTCAACGCGCTCCTTGAAATGGGAGTGGTTCCCATCGTGAACGAAAACGACACGGTCGCGATCAAGGAGATAAAGTTCGGCGACAACGACACGCTCTCCGCGCACGTGGCGAACATCGTGGAGGCGGACCTCCTGGTCCTCCTTTCCGACGTGGACGGGTTCTACTGGAACAGGGACGATGAGCGCCCGGTCGAGCTTGTCGCGCGGGTCGACGACGAGGTGCGCGCACGCGCGGGAGGCACGGGAAGCGGACAGGGGACGGGCGGCATGACTACGAAGCTTCGCGCCGCCGAAATCATCATACAGTCGGGGGAGATGATGATAATCGCGAACGCCGCCGTGCCCGGCGTGATCGGGCGCATCCTGAAGGGCGAGCCGCTGGGCACGCTCTTCGCGGGACGCAGGCGCGCGCTGGGGAGCCGCAAGCGCTGGATCGCCTTCAACATGAAGACGACGGGAAAGGTGGAGATCGACGACGGCGCCGTCCAGGCGCTCAGGGAAAAAAAGAAATCGCTCCTGGCGACCGGGGTGACCGGCGTGTCGGGGAGGTTCGAACTGGGCGACGCGGTGGAGATTTATTCCATGCGTGGCGATCTCGTGGGCAAGGGCATCGTCAACTACAGCGACGAGGAGCTTGGCGTAATCAAGGGGAAGAAGAGCCGTGAGATAAAGGGCCTCCTGGGCGGCACGTACTTCGACGAGGTAATCAACAGGGACGACCTGATCATATACTGAGGGGCGCAGCGGGCGCGACGATGTAACCATTGCCGCGAGGGCTTCCCCTATCCGGGATACGCATAGTAAAGAAGAGAGGACCGTAATGGTAGACAAGATCCTGAGTATTTTCCTTGGCACCAAGCACGAGCGCGACGTGAAGCGCCTGCGGCCGCTGATCGCGCGCATCAACGATCTCGAGGAAAGGACCAGGGCGTATTCGAGCGACGCCCTGCGCGCGAAGACCGCCGAGTTCCGCGGACGCATGGAGAACGGGGAATCGCTGGAAAGCATCCTTCCCGAGGCCTTCGCCGTCGTGCGCGAGGGGTCGGTGCGCACCCTGGGCATGCGGCATTTCGACGTGCAGCTCATGGGGGGCGTGGTCCTGCACGAGGGCAAGATCACGGAGATGAAGACGGGCGAGGGCAAGACCCTGGTGGCGACGCTTCCGGTATACCTGAACGCGCTTTCGGGGCGCGGTGTGCACGTGGTTACGGTAAACGATTACCTGGCCCGGCGCGACTCCGAGTGGATGGGCGCCATCTACAAGTTCCTGGGGCTCTCGGTGGGCGTGATCCAGCATGACCTGAACCACACCGAGCGGCAGAACGCGTACGGGTGCGACGTGACGTACGGGACCAACAACGAGTTCGGGTTCGACTATCTCCGCGACAACATGGTCGAGCACAGGAGCCTTCGCGTACACCGCAACCTTAACTACGCGATCGTGGACGAGGTCGACTCGATCCTCATCGACGAGGCGAGGACGCCGCTCATCATCTCCGGCTCCACGGACGAGTCCACCAAGAAATACGCGACCATAAACAGGATCATCCCCAGCCTCAAGCCCGGCGACGACTACGAGGTGAACGAAAAGGACCGCAACGTGCTCCTGTCGGAGAAAGGGGTGCACACCGTAGAGCGCCTGCTCAAGATCGAGAATCTCTACGACAACAGGAACATCGACCTGGTCCACCACGTGACGGCGGCACTCAAGGCGCACACGCTTTTCCAGCGCGACGTGGATTACATCGTGAAGGAAGGACAGGTGATCATCGTGGACGAGTTCACCGGCCGGCTCATGCCCGGGCGGCGCTTTTCCGACGGCCTCCACCAGGCGCTCGAGGCGAAAGAGAACGTCACCATCGCACGCGAGAGCCAGACGCTGGCGACGGTAACCTTCCAGAACTTTTTCCGCATGTACAAAAAGCTCGCCGGCATGAC
>CALMJO010000080.1 GCA_937864375.1 uncultured Spirochaetota bacterium | reverse complement strand
GAAGTATTCCAACTACCCCGTCGTTGCGGCCCCCTATGGCATGACCCTGGGCGGCGGCTGCGAGGTGTGCCTTGCCGCGGACAAGATCCTCGCCCACGTCGAGACCTACATGGGCCTCGTCGAGATAGGCGCGGGACTCCTGCCCGGCGGACTTGGAATGCTCCACCTGTGGAGAAAGTTCATCAGCTCCGTTCCCAAGCCCGTCAAGTTCACCGACATGGCAGCCTTCTTCCTCCCGGCCTTCATGAGCGTGGCGCAGGCGAAGGTGTGCATGGGCGCCGGCGAATGCAAGACCAACGGATTCCTGGGACCCAAGGACAGGATCATCTTCAACCGCGATCTGCAGATCGGCGAAGCGAAGAAAGAAGTGCTCCGCATGGTTGAAGACGGTTATGCGCCTCCCATCAAGGAAACGTTCCCCGTCATGGGCGCGGAAGGCCAGGGCATGGTTTGGGCCGAAATGCTCAACATGAAGAGCGGCTTCTACATCACCCCGCACATGGAATTCATCGCGAAGAAGATCGCGTTCGTCATGTCCGGCGGCGACGTTCGCTGCGGAACCGAGATCACCGAGGAGCAGTGGATGAAGCAGGAGCGCGAAGGCTTCGTCGAGCTCTGGAAGACCGAGGGCACGCAGAAGATGGCGGAGCACATCCTCGCGAAGGGCAAACCGCTGTTCATCTAGTATGATCATTCGCACCGGTTCGAGGAGCGCCCGCATGGCGCTCCCTCGAACACGGGTTTCATTGTCGCAGACAGCACGCGTAAAGACGGGACTCAATAACTAAAACACAGGAGGAACCAGTATATGAGAGAAGCATATATTGTTTCGTCAGTGAGAACCCCCGGCTGCCGCAGGGCGAAGGGTGCGTTTGCTCAGACCAGGCCCGAAGAACTGCTTTCGCACATTCTCAAGGCCGCAGTAGACAAGATCAATATTCCCGCGGGCGACATCGACGACGTCATGGTGGGATGCGCGTTCCCGGAAGCGGAACAGGGCCTGAACCTTGGCCGTATCGCGGTCCAGATGGCCGGTTTCCCCGACGACGTATGCGGCGCCACCGTCAACCGTTTCTGCTCGTCCGGTCTCGAGGCGATCGCTCTTTCCGCCCTCAAGATCAAGGCCGGCTGGGCCGATGTCGCGATGGGCGCGGGCTGCGAATCCATGAGTATCGTTCCCATGGGCGGCAACCTCCCCAGGCCTCATCCGGAGTGGGCGAAGAAGCAGCCCGACGTCTACATCTCGATGGGTATCACCGCCGAGAACGTCGCCAACAGGTACAAAATAAGCCGTGAAGACCAGGACAAGTTTGCCGTTCTTTCCAACCAGAAGGCGGCAGCGGCCCAGGAAGCGAAGAAATTCACGGAAATAGTCCCGACCCCCGCCACCCGTTACAAGATGCAGGCGGACGGAACCTATCTTAAAGACAGCTTCATGCAGGACTTCGACGACGGCGTTCGCAAGGACACCACCCTTGAAGGCCTCGCGAAGCTGCGCCCCGCGTTCAGCGCGCTGGGTTCGGTGACGGCGGGTAACTCTTCGCAGACCACCGACGGCGCCGCGGCGACCGTCCTCATGAGCGAAGAAGCCTTGAAGCGTTACAACGTGAAGCCCCTGGCCCGCATAGTTACCTATACGGCAGCCGGGTGCCGTGCCGACGAAATGGGCGTTGGTCCCAAGTACGCCATTCCGAAGGCCCTCAAGCTCGCCGGTCTCAAGATCAGCGACCTTGGCGTGTACGAGCTTAACGAAGCCTTCGCATCCCAGGCCCTGCACTGCATCCGCGAGCTTGGCATCGACGTAAACCTCTGCAACCTTACCGGCGGCGCGATCGCCCTGGGACATCCCCTGGGATGCACCGGCGCGAAGCTGATGGCCACCCTCGTAAGGAACCTGCACGAGAGCGGCGCGAAGTACGGCTGCGAGTCGATGTGTATCGGCGGCGGCATGGGCGCGGCGATGATCATCGAGAAGTGCTAACAGCCTACCAGTCTTAATCATCAGGAATAACCTGAAGGGCGGTGTGAAAGCACCGCCCTTCTTTTGTCCCTCTGCGGGTGGATTCGCGATTCGGCCCCCCCCTTTCCCAGGCCGGACAGGAAAAAAACTCATCCAAAACTGAACATTTTCCGAATTAATATTAGAACACGTGCCATGACACCACTTTCATTGTCAATAAAGGAGGGAGCATGATTCACTCGGACAAGGATCTCAGGAACTGGAAGCAGGAACAGCTGAAGTATTTCAAGGGCTATCTCAACAATTTCCGGAAGGACACGAAGGAATACCAGCTTCTGCTGGCGGGAATCCAGGAACTCGAGGGAAAGGAGTAGGCTTTTCCCCCGCATTTCCGCATCGGGAAGCCGGCGGTCACGGGGAAGCTCAGCCGCATCCCCTGCCACCGGCTTTTTAGGCCCCTCACTCGCCGTACGTACCCGCGCTCTTCCTGATCACTATGCCGTATTTCTTGAGCTTGTTGTGCATGGTCTTTCGCGAGATCCTGAGCGCCTTCGCCGTAGATGAAATATTGTAGTCGAAGCGCCTGAGGACGCGCTCCAGGTATTCGCGCTCCATCTCTTCCATGCTTTTCACGTCCGCGGGCTCCGCATCCCTGTCATCGCCACGCCCCTCCGCCGGGAGAGCCGGTACCGGGCGGAGTCCCATCTGCTCGAACTCCAGTATGCTCATCACGTCGTCGACGGACACGGTCTTGCCGCTTGCCAGGAGGATGAGCCGCTTGATGAGGTTCTCGAGCTGGCGCACGTTCCCCGGCCAGCGGCAGGTGCTCAGGTAGAGGCGGGCCTTGAGGTCAAGGTTCACCTCGCGGCCGAACTCGGTATTGTAGCGCGACAGGAAATGGTCGATGAACAGGGGTATGTCGTCGGGCCGTTCGACGAGCTGCGGGAGGTAGATGGGCACCACGTTCAGCCTGTAGTAGAGGTCCTCGCGAAAGCTCTGCTCCTTCACCATCTCACGAAGGTCCCTGTTGCTGGCCGCCACGATGCGCGTGTTGACCTTGATCACCTCGGTCCCCCCGATGCGCTCGAACTCCTTCTCCTGGAGCACCCTGAGCAGCTTCGCCTGCATGTCCACGGAGAGGTTGCTGATCTCGTCCAGGAAGAGCGTCCCCTTGCTCGCGATCTCGAACTTCCCTATCTTGCGCGAGATCGCGCCCGTGAAGGAGCCCTTCTCGTGGCCGAACAATTCGCTCTCGATCAGGCTCTCCGGCAAGGCCGCGCAGTTCAGCGCCACGAAGGGACCCGCCGCGCGCGGGCTCAGCTCGTGGATGGCCCGGGCCACCAGCTCCTTGCCCGTGCCGCTCTCCCCGGTGAGTAGTATGTTGGCGCTGGACGGTGCGGCCTGCCGGATCAGGAAGAACACCTCCTGCATGGGAGGGCTCGAACCGATAAGCTGGCCCAATACCCCGCGGCTGCTCAACTGCCGCTCCAGCCGCTCTTTGTCCTGAAACAAGCGGCCGTGCTGAATCGCGCGGTCCAGCAGCACACGGAATGTCCGCGGCCGCAAGGGTTTCTCGACGAACCAGAATGCTCCCAGTTCGTGAATTGTGGTGAGAGCGGTCTCAATGCCGCCGTACCCGGTGAGAACAATCACGGGCGGTGCGCCCGGTACGTCCTCGCGAAGCCGCCGCAGCAGTTCCATGCCGTCCATGCCCGGCATCATCATGTCGGTCACAATGGCGTGCGGCTGAAAATCCGGCAGCTTGTCC
>CALMJO010000079.1 GCA_937864375.1 uncultured Spirochaetota bacterium | reverse complement strand
GGTCGATATGACGAGAATGTCCCTAATCCCCGCAAGCATGAGGACCGACAGCGGGTAATATACCATTGGCTTGTCGTAGACCGGTAGCAGCTGCTTGCACACGACGCGCGTCGCGGGGAAGAGCCTTGTGCCCGATCCGCCGGCGAGAATTATTCCCTTCATCAATTCACATCCCCAAACCACGATTACCGACTTGTGCCTTTCATATATCATTGACGCTATTTTTCAAGGATAAATTGCGGGCGCTGATTAGACCTTGAGAATAATGAATGGAACTCCTGAAGGCGCGGATTCGAATCCGCGCCTTCAGGAGATACATTCCCCTGAGTTTCAACGTGGGTTATAAACCCTTCAGTATAGTCTCAAATTCTTTCGCTCTAATAATGTGCACTTTGCGGAAGGGGCTAAGATCGAGGAGATCCGAATCCCCGGTGATCAGATAATCGGCCTTAGCGGTAACGGCAAGTTCGAGAAGAAAGTTGTCCTTCGGATCACGGCAATCATTAATACTGCATTCCGGCTCAATAATCGTAACTTTGCCGTTAATGAATTCACGGATTTCAGCGATTTTTATTCCAGATATTTGGGACTTGAATTTTGGACGAGTCAGGACTGTGAAAAGCTCATCGTAGAGAACCTGAGAAAAGCAGACCTCGACATTTTTAACTCTAATTGCGTTAACCAGGGAATCGAGAGTACGGCCAATAACAAAGCTGATCCAGATATTAGTATCAACGACGATTTTTATGGCGTTCTGCTCTGACATATTCCACTTCTTGAGAGATTTCTTCGTCCGACAAGGCTACTTCTTCGTTCAATTCTTCCCGAAGCGACTCAAACCGATATTGGAGGATTTCGTCCTTAATTCGATCGTAGAGCTTTAATTTTTCTTCAAGGGGCATTTTTTGAGCAGCTTCGATGAGCGTCTCGCTGTCAATGTTTAATAGTATTCGCATATTGATCCTCAATTATAACGCCGCAGGGAGTTCTTAACCCTCGATCCCACATTTCCATGCTTACAAACAAATTTAATGTCGTATTACGGGTATTTCAAGCGAATTTCCATTATGCGTATTCCTGTGAAGGCGCGCGCTTGTGCGCCCTCACAGGAATATAAGCTTCATGCCCCCCCTCACCACACCTTGAAGTCCGTCTTCAGATCGAGCGCGGTGAGTATCTGCGAATCCCGGTAAAGCTCCCTCGAGACTCCAGAATAGTAATAGTAGAACTTGTGCTTCACGGACACGCCCAGGAACCGGTTGAATGAATACGCGAGCCCGTTTTCAATATCGCTGCGGATGTAGCGCCGCAGGACCCCGGCCTCCTGGACGCTAAAGAACGAGTCCATGTTGAGCCGGTAGGAGAAATTATCCGTAAAAGGCAGCGTAAGATTGACGATGGCCTCCACCCCGTAGCGCGGCGAGCTCACCGGCTCGTGGACCGGCTTTTCGAACCCTGCGCCCAGCTTCGCCTGGAAGGTCTTCCAGACGAAATTGGACCCCGCCGTCTCCCGTATGACGACGGGACGCTCGCCGTACACCTCTCGCACAACCGTATCGCACTGCGACTTATGGTAAGGCTTCACGATCTCGTGCAGGTTGAAGGTGTACACGAAGGCCCCGCGCAGCAGGTTCTGCAGGTAGAACTCGTCCTGACGCACGTAGAGCATGTAGGGAGTGAACGCGAAACGGTGAAAGCGGTTAAAGATCGCGACGTCGGCCCTGTTCTCCATTCCCCACTTGCGGTAGGTCTCCGAGGGCTTGCCCGGTGGCGCCTCCAGCGATTCGCTGCGCTCGACGAGCGAATTGTCGATGAAGTTCGAAAAATACAGGTCGATCGTGGCCCGGAACCGCCGGTCCAGGTACGCATGATCGGTCGCGAACACCGTCCCGGGGCCGCGGATGTCGCCGGCGATGAGCTCGCTCACGTTCTGCCATGTGTTCCTATAGGGAATGTCCCTCGCCAGGATCTGCGCGACGCGCGCGTGCGCCGATTGCGTCGCCGCGACGCGGTAGGACCTGTTCGGCTCAAGGCGGTATCCGGCGACCGAATCGTTTTCGACTCCCCGGCACACGGGCGAATCGGCGGCACGCATGACACGCGCAAGCTCGTCGCCGGTAAGGGTAAACACGAAGATGCCGTAGTCCTGGTTTACCGCGCGCTGCACGTCGGAGCGCCGGAACGCGCCGCGCTGCGGCAGGGCCGTGACGGTGTTTTTTTCCACCATGGCGACCTCGGCATTGAAGCGGTCCCGGAGAAGATTGGCGAGCGATTCGTCCGAAAGCCGCACCTCCCGGCTCCCGGTGTTCGCGAGCTCGACGTCCTCCTCCTCGCGGTATTTCCGCTTCCAGCGCGCGAGCCGCTCGGCAAATTCGCGGTAACGCTCGTCCTGGTAGGCGACGGGGGCGGCGTTCCGGTGCACGACCTGTTTCACGGAGATGGCCCCGTCCAGGACGAGCTCGGCGAGGTAATATCCCCCGGCGTTGGGCATGAAGAGGAGCGAGCGACCGTCGGCCAGGTCGATCCGCGAGGTCCTGCCCTCGAACAGCTCCCCCGTGCTGTCGCCCCCGCAGAGCGCGAGGTCGACCTCGCGAAACTCCGCGAGGAGCGCCACCGTGTCGCGCACGCTCAGTCCCGAAAGGAGGACGACCCTCGCGTCGGGACGGGCGGCCCTGACTGCGGCAAGCGCCCCGGCAAGGGCATCCTTCTCCGCGGCGAGCCGTATGTTGTGCACCTGCTGTTCGGCAATGTCCACGAGCGTCCGTCCGGATGAGATGCCGATCACCGCGACCGCCCGGCCGTCGGCCGGCACCAGGAAATACGGCGCGAACATCCGTTCCTCTCCCCGCATGAGGTTGGACGACAGGAGCCGCGTTCGCTTGCCCTCCTGGAGGAAGGCCAGGCTTTCGGCCCCTATTCCCAGGTCCCGGGAGGAGACGAGCGAGGCGTCGCAGCCAAAGTACTCCAGGTAGTCCATCACCACCGAGCCCATGCTGTACCTTGAAAGCGCGCCTGGATAGAAGGCGTTCCCCAGGTCAAGGTAGAGGTCCACGCGGCGCGTACGGCGCTCTTCGGAAATTCCCTGCGCGATCAGGAGGAGCTGGTCGGTGGAATCCTGGTCCTTTTCATCCGGCGAGAAGCGCCCCTCCAGGTTGCTGGTAACGGCGATGGTGAGCTCCTGGCGCGCATGCAGGCGCTCCTCCACGGCGCACACGAGGAGCAGCGCGACGAGGACGATTCCGCACGGCAGGGCATTTTTCCCGCGAACCATGGCCTCATTATAGGGGCGCCATCGGTCCATTCCATTACTTTTTGAGACTTACATGTAGAATTTTATATTGACATGGAACATAATCCTGTGTAGCATACTTTCCGTCGTACCAGGGCGCTCAATGTACATAAAGAGCGCTCACTACAATACGAGCAGAGCGGAATAACAGGCGCGGACACCAGGACATGACCCCCGACCAGAATGCTGAACTGAACCAGGACGACGGCTTTTTCGTCATAAAGGCGCGTTTCAAGGCGCAGGCGCTCAACCTCTTTGGCCTCCTCCTCATCGTATTCACGAAAAAGAACCAGATCGACAATTTCAACGTGGTCGTTTCGTCGTCATCGGAGCTTTTCGACACGGAGCCGCACCTGAGCTGGGAAAAATTCGAAGAAGCCATCATGGGCACCAAGTGGGAGGGCAGCTTCAACACCAGCATGACCTCGAGCATCATGGATCAGATCAAGAACCTGTCCTACCAGGACAAGCCGCGCACCCAGCTCTACGACGCCATCTCCGCATTCGACTACGACAGCGTCGAGATCTTCATGTCGGATCTCATCTACAGGATCATCCACGACAAGAACCTGATCCTCGAGATAGGCCTGCAGGAGGTGACGAAGCAGGCGTTCAGGGAAATGAAGGAGGACCGGGTCAAGGGCAGCGCGCCCCAGGCGGCGGCCCAGCCAAAGGCCCAGGAGTCCCGAGGGTACAACCTGGAAGAGGGGGCGGTCACGCTTCCCCTGGTACCCATACTCGCCCCGGTCAAGGGCAAGCCCATCTACGAGCTGAGGATAGGCGACAAAATAATGGCGCGGATTCTCGCCACCTCGGACCGCGAACAGTATTTTATCGACCTGCTTGACCTTCGCCTGGACAACCACGTGAAGCCCGTTCCGTGCGAAATCATCGACATCAAGGCGAACAGCAAGACCGACCCCATAGAGATTCTCGTCCAGATCGGGCCCGGATTATACGGGCGGATCATCGAAGAAGAGCGCCAGGTCAAGCTGCGCATGTATGATCCCAAGACCGACGGTCCCATGACCAAGAAGAGCATCGACGCGGCGAAGACCGCGAAGGCTGCCGCCGCGAAGTCCAAGGCCTCGTCCGACGCGGGCGGGTTTTTCAGGATGAATTACCTCATCTACGTGCTCTTCGTAATCATCGTGATTATTTTCACCATCCTGGTTTACCTGAGCCTCTAGCCTCCCGGAACCGCCGGCCGGCGCAACTGCACCCTAATCGGACCCCCCAAAAAGTTGTTTACAGCGCGCTCCCACGGTGCTTGTATACCTTTGCTTGGCGCATACAAGTCCGCCACGGCCGTTATCTTTCATCTTCCCGCTGCCGATACTGTACACAGGGAAGCGCACGTCCGGAGGTGAACCATGTTTTACCTGCTGCTGAGACTCCTCAACGAGGAGATGGAAAGGGGCTCAATATCCCGCGACGAATACAACCGCGCGGTCGTGAGAGCGGCCCGGTTCCATGGATTTCGGAAAAACGGAATACGCTAGATGGACAAGGACAAGGAGTATATCCTCAAACTGGCTCACGAGAACCGTGTGAAGTTCATTCGCTTCTGGTTCACCGACATTCTGGGCTTCCTGAAAAGCTTCGCGATCACCATAGACGAGCTCGAGGACGCCCTGGTCGAGGGGGTGCGCTTTGACGGCTCCACGCTGCACGGGCTCATTCGCAGGGACGAAAGCGAGATGATTGCGGTGCCCGACACCTCCACCTTCCAGATACTTCCCTGGAGGCCAAAGGAAGACTCGGTCGCGCGCATGTTCTGCGACATTTACCTTACCGACATGACTCCCTACGAGGGCGACGCCCGCTACGTCCTCAAGCGTAATTTAAAGAAAGCGTACGAAAAGGGCCTCACCTTCTACACCGGGCCGGAGATCGAGTTCTTCTTTTTCAGGAGCGCCCAGTCCCCCGAGATACTCGACCGCGGCGGGTACTTCGACCTGACGCCCCTCGACGTCGCGACAGACTACCGACGCCAGACGGTGCTCAACCTCGAGCAGATGGACATAGGCGTGATTTCATCCCACCACGAGGGCGGCTACAGTCAGCACGAGATCGACCTGCGCCACGACGACGCGCTCACGACGGCGGACAACATCATGACCTTCAGGCTCGTGGCCAAGGAGGTGGGGCTCCTCAACGGGATCTACGCGTCCTTCATGCCCAAGCCGCTCGCCGACCAGAACGGGTCCGGGATGCACGTCCACCAGTCCCTGTTTCGCGAAGACGAGAACATATTCTTCGACAGCAGGGCGCCGGAATTCCTGAGCCAGGCGGGTCGCCACTACATCGCGGGGCTGCTCAGGCACAGCCGCGAATTTTTCGCGATCACCAACCAGTGGGTGAATTCATATAAAAGGCTCCTCTACGGCTTCGAGGCGCCGGTCCACGCGTCGTGGAGCACGCGCTGCGACACCGCGCTCGTCCGCGTGCCGCAATGCAAGCAGGACAAGCCGCGCAGCATGCGCGTGGAGCTGCGCAATCCCGATCCGGCGTGCAATCCCTACCTCATGTTTTCGGCGATCCTCGCGTGCGGCCTCAAGGGAATCGAGGAAAAGTACGAGCTGCCCGCGCCCATCGACGAAAAGCCGAACATTGGCAACCGCCGGGAGCTTCAAAGGCTGGGGTTCGAAATGCTCCCCATGCAGCTGGATGAAGCGATCCAGTACCTTGAAAAAAGCGAGCTGATGCGCGAAACGCTGGGAGCGACGGTGATCGACGCCTTCATCGAGAACAAGCTCCTCGAGCTCGAGCGGTTCAACGCGCACATCACCGACTACGAGATAAGCGAATACCTGCCCATACTCTGACCCGATCATGGCCGCCCGGAAAATCGCCCTCATTGGCTGCGGAAGGATAGGCGCGCTCCTGGAGGAAGATCCCCTGCGCACCAAGCCGTGCACGCACTGGGGCGGCGCGCGGGCGGCCGGGCTTGCGGTCACCCATGCCTGCGATATCGATCCCGCGCGGCTCGCGCGGTTCGGAGAAATTGCGCGCCTCTCCCCGTCCGGACTGTATGCCTCTTTCCGGGAGCTCCTGGACGAACACCGTCCCCCTCTCGTTATCGTTGCGGCGTGGACCCAGGCCCATGCGGAAATAGTAATGCACGCGGCGCGCAGCGGGGCGCGCGTGATCGTGTGCGAGAAGCCGCTGTGCGGCGACCTGGGCCTGGCGAGGAAGATGCTGCGAACCTGCGAAAGGCGCGGCGTGCGGCTCATCGTGAACCACGAGCGCCGGTACGACTCCCGCTACCGCGCCGTTAAAAGGCTGATCGAAAAGGGAGCGATCGGTCAGCCCAGGACCGTGCACGCATCGATCCTCACCGGCCCGCGCCGCGGAGCCGCTGCGGCGGGAGAAGGGGGCGGCGTCCTGCTCCACGACGGGACCCACATGGTCGACATGATCCGCTTTCTTTTCGGCGAAATCGCGTCGGTCGAGGGCGAGTTCAGGCGCGACCGCCGGCACAAGGGATTCGAGGACAGGGCCCTCGCGCGGCTCTGCACGAAGGACGGCGTGGAGGTTTTCCTTGAGGCCGGCGGCAGCCGGCGCTACTTCCAGTTCGAGCTCGATATCTCGGGGACCGATGGACGGATCATCATAGGGAACGGGTACCAGGAGCTCCGGCGCGCGGGCGAATCCAGGCTATACGCCGGTTTCAGGGACCTGCTGCCCTCGCCCTTTCCTTCTTTCAGGCGCGTGAGCGCCTTCACCGAGGTCTACCGCGAGGCGCGCCGTATCCTGAACGACCCGCGGACCCCCGTTAGCTCTTCGGGCCTGGACGGCTATCGCGCGCTCGAGGCGGTTCATGCAGTGTATCTTTCTTCCGCGCGGGGAAGAAAAAGAGTTGAATTGCCCGTCAATCCTGCTATAATTTCCATACCTGAAATTTTTAAACTCTAGGAGTGTCCGGTGCTCCCGTATCAGGTTCAACGGACGCACGCATGAAATGGAAATACGCAGCAAGCTGATCGACAAGGAAAGCGTGGTGCTCCACGTGTTCGGGCGGTTCACCCTCGAAGACGTGCGCGATTATGAAGGAGAGTTCGAGCAAACCGCGCGCGGCGCGCGGTACGTGGCGCTCAACCTTTCGGGTCTCGACTACATCGATTCATCGGGGATCGGGTCCCTCATCAAGACCATGAACATCACCAAGAACGCGAACGCGGAATTCATCCTCTACGACGTGAATCCCACCATTCTCCACATTTTCAAGATCGCGTACCTGGACAAGTTCTTCATTATCCTTTCAAAGCAGGAGCTCGCGGCCAGGTACCCCCAGTTCAAGTAGCGGTTCGCTTCCCCGATGACCGGTGTTTTACAGGTAACCCTCTTCGGCGAGCGTGCGCCTGAGCGAGGCGTCGCTGGAAGGGCTCTTGGAGTCCCTGCCGCGCAGCGCGAGCATGCGTTCTACGTATTTCGCGAGGATGTCGGTTTCAATGTTCACCTCTTCGCCCGCGTTCCTTGAAGGGAGCGTGGTGCGCGCGAGCGTTTCCGGGATGAGATAAAGGCCAAAGGAGCGTTCGGTGCACGACACCACGGTAAGCGATATCCCGTCCACCGCGATCGATCCCCTCGCAACCAGGTAGGCGGCAAGGCCCGGGGGGACCGATATTTCCATGGCCGTTCCCTGCGCGTCCGGTGTCACGCGCGCAACGGTCCCGCGCGCGTCAACATGCCCCTGCACCAGGTGCCCGCCCAGGCGCGACTGCGGCGTCATCGCCCTCTCAAGGTTCACGCGCCTTCCCGCGCCAAAAGAGCCGAGCGTCGTGACGTCCGCGCTTACCTTTGAGCAGAATACCGTGAAAGAAGACGGGGAAACCGCGGTCACCGTCTGGCACGCCCCGTCGACGGAGATCGAGTCCCCGGTCGCAGTTCCCTGCGTCACCACGCGCGAAGAAATAGTTATATAGAGCCCGCCGCCCGCGCGCTCGACGCGCGAAACAGTTCCTATTTCCTCTATGAGCCCGGTAAACACGGCGCCTCCCTCAATCAGGATTTACGTTCGCGGCAGGCTCTGCATAGGCGGTGAGCACCAGGTCGCCCGCGACCATGGCACAGGCCTGGTCATGCATGGCCCGCGCGTCCGCGATGCGCTCCACTCCCCCGCCCTCTATGGCCGACGGCCCCGCGCCCGCGAGCCGGGGTGCGATGACGTAGAGCGCCTGATCGATCGCTCCCGCCTCGAGGAAGCTGCCCGCAAGCTCCGCCCCGCCCTCCAGCATGGCGAACATGATCCCCCGCGAACCAAGATCTTTCAAGATAAAATTCACCGTTTCCGCCCGGGAGGACGATCCCGCGTACAGCACCCGCCCTTCGGCGGAAAGCTTCTCTATGAACGCGAAATCGGGCCTGCCGCTCAGGGCCCCGGGCCCGCGCTCCGCGGTGTAGAAGAGAACGTTCCCGTCCCCCATGATGTTCATGCCGGGCCCCATCTTTTCCGGCAGCCCCGCCACCACGCGCAGGGGCTCGCGGCACGTGCACGGTGAATCGCCCGCCAGGAGCATGCGCAGAAAATAAT
>CALMJO010000078.1 GCA_937864375.1 uncultured Spirochaetota bacterium | reverse complement strand
AAAGGTCAAGGCTGTTGCCGCAGCCGGTGTAATTCATGTAGTAGCGGCCCGGCTCCCCCCCGGGGCCGGTGAGCGCGTAATACGAGCCGTTGTCGATTCCCCTGAATGAGATCGTGGGACCGCGCTCGTTCCCTTCCCCCGTGTGGTTGTAGACCACGTCAAGGAGCACCTCGATTCCCGCCGCGTGAAGCGCGCGCACCAGCGCCTTGAATTCGCGCACCGACGCGCCCGGCCCGCGACCAGCCGCGTACGAGGACTCCGGCGCGAAAAAGCCTATGGTATTGTACCCCCAGTAGTTCGTGAGGCCGCGCGCGGCGAGAAAGTCCTCCACGTAGAACTCCTGGACGGGCAGGAGCTCCACAGCGTTCACTCCCAGGCGCTTCAGGTGATCGATCCTCTCCACGAAGCCGGCATACGTCCCGGGACTTCGCACGCCGGAGGATGGGTGCGCCGTGTACCCCTTCAGGTGGACCTCGTAGATGGCCAGCCGGTCGAGCGGGATGTCGGGAGGGGTGTCGCCTCCCCAGTCGAAGGCGTCGTCCACGACGACGCACCGCGGCATGACGGGCGCCGAGTCCCGTTCATCGATCGACAGGTCGCCGGAAGGCGATCCGGGGTCGTAGGCGAGCAGGAGGTTGTCGGTATTATGCACCTTTCCGGTGAAGGCCTTCGCGTACGGGTCGAGCAGGAGCTTGTGCTCGTTGAACCTGCGTCCCTGCGCCGGATCGAACTCGCCGCGCACCCGGTAGGCGTAGAGCTGTCCCGGTTTGACTCCGTGCACGAACGCGTGCCAGGTGTTGCGCGATTTGTTCTCGATCTTTATGACGTCGGAAGGGGCCGACGCGGCGTCATCGTACAGGACAAGAAACACCTCGTGCGCGTCCCGGGAATAGAGCGCGAAATTCACTCCCCCGTCCAGCGGCGTCGCGCCGAGCGGGTAATACTTGCCTTCAGAAATTTTTTTCCTGGATTGATGGGCGAGTGTCTTATCCATGCCGCTTCGCCTCCCCACGGAAATTCCGCGTCCTTCCGGGCGCGCCGCACCAGGACGCGCCCCTTGTCACGCGCATGCGCGCCGACGGGCATTTCGCTTCATCGCGCATTCCCTTCCGGAGGGGTGATCGCGCGTATGACGAAATCCAGCTCGCGCTCCATGCGGTCGAACAGTCCCCGTATCCGGGCGGATTCGCCCGCGGCCGCCGCGGCTTCGAGCGCGGACGCCGCTCCCGCGCACCTCTCCGCACCGATAGCGAGGCTCGCCCCCTTTACCGAGTGCGCGGCCCTCCTCACGCCCTCGACGTCGCCCCTCCCCATCGCGCCCATGAGCTCTTCCATGCGGCGCGGCACGTCCTCGAGAAAGATCCCCTCCCTGTCTCTTATACACATCTCCGAGCCCACGAGACCGTACTAGATCT
>CALMJO010000077.1 GCA_937864375.1 uncultured Spirochaetota bacterium | reverse complement strand
GAGATCTAGTACGGTCTCGTGGGCTCGGAGATGTGTATAAGAGACAGTCCTCAGGCTCTCCTCGTATTCTTCCGCGGTTTTAAGCACATTCGTATCCTTTGCCATGATCAGCCTCCCTTGTGCATTCCGGCATTCCACCGCAACGCGGTGGCCTGCCGCCTAACGTTTTCCGGCTTGACCGCGAATCCGCAGCGCCCTGCGCGCATCATTCGTGGTCCGGCCGCAAAAAGCTCTTGCCAGGTCCGGGGATTTTCCCGCCGTTCGGGTCAGGGCTCCCCGTCCTGGAACCTGTCCGGGATGGCGCAGCGTCGCATCACCTGCGGCTGCGCCATCCGGCCGGCTCCGTTTCACCGTTATTCTTCCCGGCGAGGTCGCGCACCCCGCCGGGTCGCGCTCAGATCTTGAACTCCTTGGGCGCCAGCCCCTTCGCTTCCCAGTACTTGGGGTCATGCGACGGCACGATTTCGACCGACGGGCTTAACCACTTCATGATCTTGAACGTGTACAGGGCCTGGGTCGACTGCGGGATGTCCCACGCGAGTCCGGGAGGAATCGCCTCGATCATGTTCTCGAGGGTATAATCCGCATCGGCAGCGATGATAAACGCCTTCCCGCCGGCCTTGACCATGAGGGACTGGTGTCCGGGAGTGTGCCCCGGGGTCGGGAACGCGACCACGCTCTGGTCCCCGAATATGTCGAACACGCCCTCGACGGTCTTGAATTCAATCTCCTTCATCTTGTTGAAGTCCTCGGGGATATACGCCGTCTTCTTCCCGGTGGTCTTGAATTTCTCGAGCTCCGCCTTGACGTTTTCCATCTCTTTCTTCTGCATGTACACGGGGACCTTCAGGCCCGCGAAGTTGTCTATCGCGCCTGCGTGGTCAAGATGCCCGTGGCTCAGCACGACGCACTTGATGTCCTTGGGCTCAATACCAAGGTCCTTCTTGACCTGGAGCTTGAATTCATCGAAATCCTTCATGACGGGCGTGTAGGCATCCACCACCGGCTTGCTCCAGTAGCCCACCGGGTCCTTCGCCACCATTGCGTTGTTGCCCGTATCGAATGCAACCCAGTCCTTCCCATGCTTAATGAGGAAAAACGTGACCGGGATATCCATGGGCGTCCCCACCCTGGTGTCCTTGAGCATGTACTGCGTCTGCGTTTTCAATATCCCGCACTTGAACGCGTACAGCTTTACGTCTCCCCCTCCGCTCCCGCACGTCGCGAGCGTCCCGACCGTACCCAGGACGACCACGAGCAGCGAACAGAGAAGCCAAGCCCTTTTCCTTGTGATCATACTCCCCCCTAATATATTAATAATGTTACTGGATGCCCGTCATGTCCCGCCCGGGCGCATCGCGCCCGCGCGGTGCGCTAGAACGAGTACGCCGCGCCGAACGTCGCCCACCAGCGGTACTTGTCCGTCACGTTCCCGGTGAACGCATTCTTGTTGAAATCGCCGGACGGAACGTACGCGAAATTGACGCTGCCGTTAAGCGATACTCCTCCCGCGGTCGTGGTGAGCTTCGCGGACGCCGTCACGTCGCTGAACCCCTTCATGTCCATCGAGTTCCAGTCGAAGTAACCGGCCGCGAGGCCCAGTCCCAGCGTGCTTCCCTCGACCAGCTTGATATTGTGCCCCAAAGAAAGCTTGATGTAGTGGTTGCCCCCCTGCTCGCCGCTGGCGCAGACTTTCTTGTCGACGAAGTAGTCGTAGGTGTACGATATGGTGGGATTGAGCGGCAGCGCGAGGATCGTCGCGGATGCCGTGCCCTCGTACCAGTCCCACTTGTACCCGAGCTTGTCATCGCTGTTGTAGAACCAGTAGTACCATCCGCTTACCCCAATCTGCAGGGTTTTTTCGATGGTGTACTTGTACGCGATGTTCCAGTGCGCGCCGTTATAGGCGACATTGCCCTGCTCGCGGCCCTTGTCATTGTTGCCGGTGCCGTCCCCGAGCGTCTCGGAACCGTACTGTCCCATGTACATGAGGCTCAGCCCGGTTTTTCCCACCCCGTAATACACGTAAGGAAAGAAGACCCCGTTGCCGGAGCCGAAGAAATCGAGTCCCCTCCAGAAGTAATCATTCCAGAATTCAGTTCCGACGGTGATGCCGACCGGCGCGCGCTCCTCGGCTGCAATTGCGCGGCCGGAGATCATGCACACACATACAATCAGTAATGCGCTTATTGCTGCAAGTCTGGCTTTCTTCATTTCAAGCCCTCCTGATTATAATTAAGTCTCGCTTCGGTGGTTCTCTGTTTATATGGGTTGAAAAAGACATCCGGATGTAAGCGCTTATTATGTATTAAGGCACGAACCATGCCAGACAGTTCTCAACACGGATGAAGTGGAGTAAAATATTTCCTGATAGGGATTTTTTTAAGGTTTTCTTCAAGTCCAACCGTTTTACCGCTTAGATTACAGCCCGGTGCACCCCTGGTGGATTGGATAAAGACAACAATGAATTTGATGACGTCGGGAATCAGGGTATCTTCGACGCTGCGGAGGAAAGGAGTTACATCCAGGTGAGAGCGGGAGCACGCAAATCCGTGATTCCCGGCTGGTAAGGAAGTATGGCGCTTCGCGTTTATTGCGGTTTTGCAACAGAATGTTTGAGCGAAAACACGTAATGCGGAAAAATATTTAGCATTACTAACAAACACAAGGATGAAGTCGGCATCATGTAGCGATTAACTGAACACTGCATCTATTTATGAATATAATTTAACTGTATTTCCAAAAAGACAGTTCTTGTTGCGTTTTTGCAACAGGAATTGCCGAATTGCAACAAGGGTTTTTTATTTTTCCGCGGGAGTAATGCCATACTTTGCGGCTTTGCGGACAATGGTCGAGGCGTCGATCTTCAACTCCTCCGCCATCTCGCGCGTCGTCTTGTTGAGATCATAGGCTTTCTGCAACAACTGTTTCTCCACGCTCCTCACCGCCTCCTTGAGCGGCATGAGCGAGGTGATCACCACCAGGCCCGCGGCCGCCGTCGGGCGTTTCAGCAACGACGCCGGCAGGTCATCCGGACCGATCTCGTCCTTCGCGGCAATCACCATGAGGTGTTCGATGAGGTTCTTTAATTCACGCACGTTGCCGGGCCAGTCGTAGCCCACGCAGGCGTCGATCACCGACGGGAGGATGCGCCTCGTCATTTTCAGGGTCTTGTTATACATTGAAACAAAGTGCGCGACGAGGTAGGGAATGTCCTCCCTCCGTTCGCGCAGCGGGGGCACCGCGACGGGCACCACGTTCAGCCGGTAGAAGAGGTCCTCGCGGAACTTACCCGCGCGCACCAGGTCCACGAGGTTCTTATTGGTGGCGGCTATCACGCGCACGTCGACCGCGCGCGGCTTCTCCCCGCCTATGCGCGTGACCTCCTGCGACTCCAGCACCCGCAGCAGCTTTGACTGCAGGCTGAAAGGCATCTCGGCGATCTCGTCCAGGAAAAGGCTGCCCCCGTTCGCGATCTCGAAATAGCCGGGCTTGCCGCCCCGCCGCGCGCCGGTGAACGCGCCCGTTTCGTATCCCAGCAGCTCGGACTCGATGAGGCTCTCCGGGATCGCGCCGCAGTTGACGCGGATGAGCGGCGCGGCGGCCCTGCCGCTGTTTGCGTGGATGTACTCGGCGATGAGCTCCTTGCCGGTCCCCGATTCCCCCACGATGAGCACGGTGGAGCTCACCTGGGCGATCCTGCTGAGCGATTCGATGAGCTTTTTCATCTCCGCGGAGTTCCAGATCATCTTGTCGAAGGTCCTGTACTTCCGCCTCAGGTCGTTCAATTCGCTCTCGTAGATGCGCGCGATCCTCTGGGTCTCGTCCACCTTCTCGATCAGCTGCTTCATTTCGGTGATGTCCCGCACGTTGGTGACCACCCTGATGATCTCGCCGCGTTCGTCGACGATGGGCGTCCCGGTCACCAGGAGCGACTTTCCCGTCTTCGTCTCCTGGAAGATGGTCTGGCGGGTCCGCTCCCTGAGCACGAGCAGCGTCACCGACTGGTCAAAGTATCCCTCGCGCACCAGGTCCCTCATGTTGCGACCGTAGAACGAGGCGCGGGGAAGCCCCGTGATCGCCTCGTACGCCTTGTTGATCCTGAGCACGTTCGCGTCGCCGTCCGTGAACCAGATGCCGTCGTACGAGGATTCGATGATGGCGTCAAGGTCCCGGTTGAGCTCCTTCACGTTCTCGAGCTCGTGGGAGACCGTCACGAGCTCGGTGATGTCCAGGAAGCGCGCGACGATGCCCGCCTGCTCCCCGTTCATCTCCACGGGATAGATGCTCACGATGTAGGGCATGCCCCTCACGGTCACCTTCTGCACGGGCACCTCGCGCCCGCTCCTGATCGCTTCCTCGAAATCGATGCCCAGGTCCAGCGCGGCGATGTTCATCCCCAGCGCGTCATCGACCCCTATCCCCAGTATCCTGCTCGCGGCGACGTTGAAGACGGTGATGACGCCGCGCGTGTCGGTCGCGATGATCATGTAGGACGTCGAATTGATGATGGCCTTGAATTCGCTGCTGATCTTGAGGTTGCGCTCGGCGATCGCGCGGGCGTAACAGGTGCGCGAGATCATTCCCACGACGCGCCCGCCGTCGACCACGGGAAGCTGCCCCTGGCCAAAATGGACGAGGTCCTCCACGGCGTCGTCGGGCCGGCCGATCCGAATGTCCCGCTGCATGAGCTCGTGCACGGGCGTGCCCGCCGGCATGTCCCTGCTCACGGCGCGGTTGATGTGGTGCGCGGTGAAGAGGCCCAGGAGCGTCCCGTCGTCGTCCACGACGGGCGCGCTGTCCACGTGGTGGTCAAGGAAGAGCGCGGCAGCCTCCCGGATGGTGCACCCCGGCCCCAGCACGAGGCTGTTCATTGTCATTATATCCTTGAGCTTCATGGCTGTTGAACCATGCCGTAAAAATCATCACACTATCCACCCGCCGCCCGCAGATTTCAAATGATATTTATTGCCCGCGTTCCACGTGCGGCGCCCTTCACGGCGCATTCACTTGACAGGAGAGAGGGGGGCCGAATCGCCTGCATGCCGCCACGGGCGCACCCCGCGGCCGCATGCCGCTACTCGTAGCGCGAGATGTCCAGCCCCTGTGCGCGCGCCTTCGCGCGGTACCAGTCCATTTCGTCCTCGGGCGGTTCCACCTGCGCGGACGCCTCCTTCCTCACGAGGGAGATCGCCTTCTCCGTGCAGGCCGACGCGCACAGCCCGCACCCGATGCAGCGCGCCCGGTTCACCCGGCGCGCGTTTTCCACGGCGTCGATGGCCTTGATGGGGCATCGCTTCTCCGAACAGGTCCCGCAGTTTTTACAGAGGGATTCGTCTATCTGCGCATAGTAGTGGGCGTTCACCGTGTCCGGGAGGCCAAACCGCGCGGCCATGAGCTGGACGCAGCAGCAGCCGCAGCAGTTGCAGATGAAGAACTGGCCGTGCCGCGTGTTGGTGGTCATGTGGACGAGCCCGGCGTCCTCTGATTTTTTCAGTATCTCCAGCGCCTCCTCGCGGGTGATGATCCTCTTCACCAGCGGGTGGTCCTTGAAATACTCCGGCTTGTCCGAAACGGCGAGGCAGACTTCGCGCGGCTTCTCACACGGCTTTTTCAGGAAGGTCATCTGTTTCTTGCACATGCAGTCGTTCACCGCGAAGGACTGCGACTGTGCTACGATCGCCGAAACCTGTTCGTAGGGAGTGGGATTGTTCCCGGGGACGAGCTCTTTCTCTATTGGAAGGACCTGCATCATGTGCGGGTGGGGAGCCAGGAAGTAGGGTCCCACGGACTTGATGTACTTCGCGTGGAGGCGCGCGAATTCCTCGTCGATGCGCTTGTTCTGGAGCTCGTAGAGGCCCAGTATCCACGGAACCAGGCCGTAGCGCCGCTCGGGGCCCGAGGGATCGCAGTCCGCGAGCCCCCTGCCCCACATGGCCGCGAGGCGCGTCGCGAGCTCCGCCTCGTCCATCCCGGTTCGCTCCGCGATCTCGCGCGCGGTCTCCTTCCTGAGCTTGAGCATGCAGAAGAGTGCGGCCTCGTCCGGCTCGAAGATTTTCTTTAAAAGCTCGATTTCCACGCCGCTCTGCGAGCGGGGGAAGCCGTTGGGCAGGGATCCCAGGACGTCGGCGAGCTTCAGGTAAATGTCGTTGTTCATGTGAGTTCCTCCGCTGGTGTGCGCACGGTAGTGAAAACGGGGCGATCGAGGGCATCCGCCGTGTAGAAGGCGCCCCTGAAATTCAGGACGCCGATCGGCCCCCCACCCCCCTGACCTTCGTGTTACAGTGTAGCACGCGTCCCGGGTTCCGGCCGGGAATTACCTGTCTGCATGGTTTTATGCCCCGGCGCACTGTCAAGCACTATCCCGCGCGCGCACATCCTCCCCGCCCCCCGCCGCCAGGTTCTGCAAATACACCTGTACGATCCTGTTGGGGTCGCTCGTGCCGTCGTAAAAGAGCGTGAGCACGGGGGCGGCAAGCGTCGGGGCGAGCTTCTGGAAGATCGCGTTGGTGACGTTTCCCGGCATGCAGCCAAAGGGCGCGCAGTTCACGACCATCGCGGCGCCGTCGTTGATGAACCGGAGCGCCCTTCCCACGGTGACGATCGCCTCTCCCTCGAAGATCAGCGGAAAAAACTCCTTCCCGATTTCCAGTATCTCCTCCACGGGCGGCTCGATCCGGTCCCCCAGCAGGGGCGCGAGGGCCTTCTCGAAACGGCCGATGCGATGAAAGAGATAACGCGTCTTGACGCCCACCGCAGCGCGCTCCACGAGCCCCTTCCGCCTGACGCGCGCCATGTGGCGCTCCATCCATTGCGTGTACAGGATCCATTCCATGATGGGGGAAAGCCACGCCTCGCCGCCCGCGCGCTCGATGGCGCGCACCACGTCGCGGTTGCAGAACGGGTTGCAGCGCACGTAGATCTCCCCCACGATCCCCACGAGCGGAAGATGGGCCGCGCGCGCCGGCACGTCGAGGATCGATTTGACCGCGCGGAGCGTGGGCTCGATGAGCTCGGCCTTGCGTTCCACCGCGCCTTCCAGCATCCTGAGCGCCGATTCCGCCGCGCCGTCCACGGAGCCGGGGACGATCTCCCGCGGCCGCACCCTGCACACGGCCTTGTACAGCATCTCGGCCGAGGTGATCGCGTCGCCCAGGTAGAGGCGCAGGCTGTCGGGCATGCCCATGTAGCTGTTCACCGAGGTGGGGGAAAAGATTTCGGACGCGCCATAGCCGTGCCGCTCCAGCACGCTCCTGTGCAAGACCGTGTACTGGCCGAACCGGCACGGGCCCTCGGCCGTGGGCATGAAGAGCGCATGCTCCTCCGGGCGCGCGCCCATCGCGCGCAGCGTCTTCATGAAGGAGCCGATCGTGGTATGGGCCGGGAGGCACTCGCTGCCGCGCACGCCCTGCCTTCCCGTCTCGAGCGCCGCCTCGTCCTCCAGGGGGAGCGCCCGCGCGTCGAAGCCCCACGCACGAAACGCCGCGGCGAAGAAACGGGGGGCGTACTCGTGCATGGCGGGAATCCACAGCGTGCGTCCGCGCCCTTTCCATGCATGGTGGAAGCGCTCGCGGGACGCGGCGGCGCGCGTTCCCTTCTTCCGCTCGGCGCGCACGACGTCCATGAAGGCCTCGATGCGGGTGAGGTAGCCCGTTTCGGAGCCATGCTCGTCCAGCTCTATGATGAGGTAGGGCTTGCCGCGCATTATCTTCTCGAAGCGCGAGAGCACGAAGGAGTCGGGCCCGCAGCCGAAGTTGGTGAAATACACGGGGTAGATCCCCTCCATGCCGCGGATCGATTCGGCGCAGGAAAGAATGCGCTCGCCGTAGTTCCAGTACATGTGATGGACGTCCGGCCCCTCCCGCTCCGGATCGATGAGCACCTCGAAGGGAAAGGCGTCTACTCCCATGGAACGGAAGCGCTCGGGGAGCCCCAGGTTGATGACGCGGTCGTAGAGATTGTAGGGCCTTCCCACGAAGACGACGCCCGTCCCCCCGCGGGCGGCGATGCCGGCTGTCAATTTATTTCCATAGTCGCGCCGCGCCCGCAGGAATGACCGGAGCGCCGCCAGGCCGGTGCGCCAGGCGTCGCGCGCCTCGCGCGCGCTTACCCCCCAGGGCCCGAGCGCGCGCGCGAGCTCCCCGACCGCGTGCTGCTCGTCGAGCCGGAAGTCGAGCGCGGGCGCGACCACCGGGACCCGCGTCTCCATCGCGTGCCGCACCATGGAGGGGAATGAGATCACGTACGGGCAGAACACCCTGGGCATGCCGTTTTCCTGGTTCTTCTCGCTTATCACCGTGGGAAAAAAGACGGCATCCACGCCGTCCATGCCCGAAAGCCCGTGGGCGTGCGCAAGGGCCATCTTCACCGGGAAGCAGAAGTCCGACTGGGCCACCCGCGCGCCCATAGACTTGTGCCCCGCGTCCGAAACCCCCGAGCTCACCGTCCGGAAGCCAAGAGCCTCGAAAAAGCCTTTCCAGAGCGGATAATAATTGAACATGGACAAGGTCATGGGAATGCCCATCCGACCCCGCGGCGCCGCGGGAACCTCGGGCTTCCCGGTGTGCCCGGCGATCTTCATCACGCGCGCAAAATGATCGGGCGTGCGGTGTTTCCTCGTCGCATGCTCC
>CALMJO010000076.1 GCA_937864375.1 uncultured Spirochaetota bacterium | reverse complement strand
ATGAGCGGGAAACGGGATTTGAACCCGCGACCTCAACCTTGGCAAGGTTGCACTCTACCGCTGAGTTATTCCCGCGTTGTGCGAGCGAAGGGATTTGAACCCCCACGCCTTTCGGCACCAGATCCTAAGTCTGGCGCGTCTGCCAGTTCCGCCACGCTCGCCTTTACTGCAACTTGTGAGTCAAAATGCCATAAATCAAGCATTTTTTAAACCGTGTATGCAGTGCGGAGGCGCATTGGAATTTGGGTTGCCCGAGAATCGAACTCGGAACCTACTGATTAAGAGTCAGGTGCTCTGCCAGTTGAGCTAGCAACCCGTAAGGTGACTTACCTTATTTTGAAGCCCGTTTTCATGTCAAGATTTTTTTCAGAAAATTCCGGTTATGGTACCTTCCTCGTCTATGTCGATGTTGTTCGCGGCGGGAATTTTTGGAAGCCCGGGCATGCGGAGAATCTCTCCGGTGATGGGAATGAGGAATCCCGCGCCTGACGCGATCTTCACCTCGCGCACCGTGACGATGAAATCCTTGGGAAGACCAAGGAGCGAGGGATTGTCCGAAAGCGACTGCTGGGTCTTGGCGATGCAGACCGGCAGCTTGTCGTAGCCCAGCTTCTTTATGGTCTCGATGTTGCGCTTGGCGAGCGGCTGGTAGTCGATCGACACCGCGCCGTATATCTCGCTCGCCACCTTGAAGATCTTGTCCTCGACGGGCCAGTTCCAGTCGTACAGCGGCGCAGGGCGGGACTTCGACTCAGCGAGTATGCGTATCAGCTTCTCCGCAAGCTCCACGCCGCCCTCGCCTCCGCGCGCATGCACGTCGACGCGCGCGATGTTCATTCCCTCGTCCTCGGCGGCGAGCACGACCGATTCTATCTCTTCATCGGTGTCGCCGGCGAATCGGTTGAGGGCGATGACGCAGGGCACTCCGAACTTCGCGATGTTCTCGTAATGCTTCCTGAGATTGGCGAGCCCCATGATGGCCGCCCTGTGGTCGGGAGCGGCAAGCCGGTCGCGCTCGATTCCCCCATGGTACTTGAGCGCGCGCACTGTCGCGACCAGCACCACGATGCCTGGCGCAAGCTCCCCGTACGGTGCGACGATGTCGAAAAACTTTTCGGCGCCCAGGTCAAAGCCGAATCCCGCCTCCGTGATCACGTAATCGGCGAGTCGCAGGGCCATGTCGGTGGCAAGTATGCTGTTGGTGCCCTGGGCAATGTTCGCGAACGGCCCTCCATGCACGATCGCGGGAACATGCTCGGTCGTCTGCACGAGGTTGGGCATTAGCGCGTACTTGAGAAGCGCCGCGACGGAGCCTTCAACCTTGAGCTCTCCCGCGGTCACGGGCTTGTTGTCGTGGGTGAACCCTATGAGGATGTTCCTGATCTTTTGCTTGAGCTCGGTGTACGAGCGCGATAGGCAGAGGATGGCCATGATTTCGCTCGAGGGGACGATGTCGAATCCCGTTTCGCGGGGGACGCCGTTGCCCGCGCCCCCCAGCCCTATGACCATGTCCCGGAGGGTGCGGTCGTTCATGTCGATGACGCGCCTCCACATGATCTTGCGCGCGTCCAGCCCCAGCTCGTTCCCGTGGAATACGTGGTTGTCGACCAGCGCGGAAAGCAGGTTGTGGGCGCTCTCGATGGCGTGGAAATCGTTGTTGAAATGGAGATTTATGTCCTCCATGGGCTCGAGCCTGGATGCCCCTCCTCCCGTGGCCCCGCCCTTGACACCAAAGACCGGTCCCAGCGAGGGCTCGCGAAGCGCCACGGCGATGGACTTGCCGAGCTTCGCAAATGCCTGCGAAAGCCCGATCGAGACCGTGGTCTTGCCCTCTCCCGCGGGAGTGGGCGTCATCGCGGAAACGAGGATGAGCCTTGACCCCGGACGGCGCTTCGTCCCGGAAAGAAGGCTCAGTTTGATCTTGGCCTTGTAATCTCCGTAGAGCTCCAGGTATTCCGGCGCAATGCCGATTGATTCGGCGATTTCCAAAATCGGCTTAAGCCGCACTGTCTTTGCTTTTCCCATGGCCCGTTGAACGCTAGTTATAATGATTCGCCGCCTATTTGTTTACCACCGCCTCTATGGCGATGTCGATGTTCAGCTCGTCGCTCACGCGCGCGATATCTTTGCGGACGTCCGCAATGCGCACGTTCGCTGGTATGGTGAAATAGCACGTCATGTGGAATACGTTCGCGCCGGCGAGCGCGTTGTAGTCGACCTGCGTTTCGAACTCCTCGACGTTGATGCCTCGCTCTTTTAAAACCTTGCACACCTTGTGCACGATGCCGGGATGGTCCATCGAGGTCGCGATCATCCTGTAGGGTATTGACGGCTTCACCTCGCGGTGGCCCGGCGCCTTGGTCTGGCGCACATGTATCTCGAGACCGGTCTTCGCGCGCAGCGAATCGAGGTCGTCAATGAGCGACTTGATGTCCTCGGTTTTCCCCGACGTGAGGATGATGCCGCCGAACTCGTTGCCCATGGTGCTCATGCGCGAGCGCTCGATGTTGATTCCGCGCGCGGTGAAGTATTCGGAAATTTCGGACACGATCCCCGGCCTGTCGGGGCCCATCGATGAAAATACCAGGAAAGATTTCATTGCTGCCTCCCTCACAGGATTGTTCGTCCCCGCGCCGCGCTCCTCGAAAGACGCGGCTGCGGCGCGAATCCGGAGATAGTAAAAACGACTCCGGCCGTTGTCAACGATAAAGCGTGCCGACGGCGCGCATATTCGCCGTGCACCGGATAACGGGGAGCGGTATTACGAATGAATGTCCTTAAGGAGCGTCGCGCGGGTGACCTTGTCGCCAAAGCGTTCCTTTAGGGAGTCGAGCAGCGTGTCAGCGGACCGGTGCTTCTTGACGTCATCGGCAACCTCCTGCGGGCATCCAAAGAGATCGAGCTGCCGCTCGGTACGGTTTTCCGGTTCCTGGAGCCCGGTGATCGCGATGCCAATGAGCCGCACCCGCTTACCCTCGCGATCGAATTTCCGGAAAGCCTCGAGTGCGGTATCGAGGATGCTCCGAGTATCGTTTACCGGTTCGTCGAGCGTGCGGCTGCGCGTGAATGTCAGGAAGCCCTCCAGCCGGATCTTGAGGGAGACGGTTTTGCAGGTGAGCCCGCTCTTGCGCATCCTCCGGGAGAGCGTGTCGGCCAGGTGCATGAGGGTGAGCTCGAGCCGCGCGTCGTCGCCGGTATCTTGCTCGAAGGTGGTTTCCTCGCTGAACGACTTGCGCTCCCAGTCGGGGCACACGTCGCGGTCGTCAATGCCGTTGGCCAGCGTCCACAGGTGCGTACCCATCTTTCCCATGATCTTTTCAAGCGACGCCCTGTCACTAGCCGCGACGTCGCCGATCGTCCTGAGTCCCATCGTGTGGAGGACCTCCACCGTCTTCTTGCCCGCGCCCCACAAGGCCTTCGCCGGGAGCGGAGCCAGGAACTCCCGCTCGTTTCCCGGGTCGCACACGGTGAGACCGTCCGGCTTATCCAGCTCCGATGCGATCTTGGCGATCGACTTGTTTGTCGCCACGCCCACGCTGGCGGTGAGTCCCGTTTCGCTCCGTATGGCGGCCTTGATTTTTTCCGCGGTCTCGCGCGGCGAGCCCCACAGCTTTCCGCATCCCGTACAGTCAAGGAACGCCTCGTCGATGCTGAGCGGTTCCATGACCGGGGTGAACGAGTAAAAGATGTCCATTATCTTCGTGGAAATCTCGTGGTAGCGGTGAAAGCGCGGAGGAAGAAAATGTGCGGAGGGACAAGCCTTGTATGCCATGGAAATGGGCATCGCGGAATGAATGCCGTAGGCCCTGGCCTCGTACGATGCCGCGGAAACCACCCCCCGCCCGCTTCCCTTGCGCGGGTCGGCGCCCACGACGACCGGTGCGCCCCTGAGCGCGGGATTGTCGAGCTGTTCGACCGCGGCATAGAAGGCATCCATGTCCACGTGGAGAATGGTCCGATTCCGCATATATCTATACGGATATATAGTCTTTCGGGAATTGTCAATATTTTTTCAATTCGCGACCGGGCTAACCGGAATGCCTGCGGTCACACGCGTACGAGCGTCACCTGGCGGCCCGACTCCACAACAAGCTCGTCGCGGGCCTCGTAGAGATCGCCGTCCATCATGTAGGGGATGGGGCCGGGAGACGAAATGCGCATTCTCCTGCCGACGGTTTCATGGTAATGGGGATGCCTGAGCGGCTTTCCAGTCTTGAAGCGGTAAATCTGCTTCACGAGGGTCGCGGGGCCAAAACCGGCGAAGATCGCGTGAAAGGTGCCGTTTTCCTCGTACGCCCTGAAGAGGGGCCTGAAACCGATCCCCACGTTGTCGACGGTCGCGGCCAGTATTCCCAGGAAATCGTTGAAGGGTACGCACTCGCCGTCGACATCCACGCATGCGTTGAAACGCGTGAAGAGGCTGCCCACCTCGCCGCCGAATATTCCTCCCGCGATTCCGCGCGCTGCCACCTTTACCGCCTTGACCGGTCCGGGGTCTCCGCCCTCGTAGTATTCACGGAGGAAGTTCGAGCTTATGCCAAGGCCAAAAAGGAAGCAATGCTTCTTACCGACGCGGATGGTGTCGCGCGTGTGAAGCTCCGGCGTTCGACCACTGCGCATCGCGGCGATCATCCTGCGAAGTATGCAAGGCCCCTTGCCCTTGAGCTTGATGGTTCGTGAAACGGTATCCATGGTTCCGCCCTTGAGCGCGAGGATGGGAGGAAGACCGGAGCGGTACACCTGCAGGAACTCGGATATCACGTGGTGGAGCGAGCCGTCGCCGCCGCACACTCCAAGGTAGGCGATTCCCTTTTTCCGGAACTCCCGCGCGACATCCCGTATCTGTCCGGTATCGCATGTCGAGCGGACAATCACGTGGTTTCCACCGATCGTCTCGTACAGTGCGACGGGATCCTTTCCATGCTTTCGATTCTGCTTGGCATTGAGATTGATGATGATGCCGATGGATGGTTTCAAGCTGCGGGCACCCCGTTTCTTAGCTGGCAAGCCTAGCAATCGTTACCCGGAGCGACAAGCCTTTTATGCGCGGTGGAAAAAAAAGCCGCCCGTCCGGGGGCGGCCTTTCTGCGACTTCCTGTCAGATTACGCGTACCATGATGACGCCGTGAATTGCCTTTATCTTGCCCACCACGTCGTCGCCGAATGCGCTGTCGGTGTCGATGATGTTGTAGGCGAATTCTCCCTTGCTCTTGTTCAGCATCTCGTTGATGTTGATGTTCTTCTCCGCGAGCACCGGGGTGATCTGGCCGATCATGTTGGGTATGTTCTTGTTCGCGATGATGATCCTCTTGTCGCCCGACGGCGGAAGCACGCATTCAGGGAAATTGACCGAATTGCGTATGTTCCCGTTCTCGAGGTAATCCCTGAGCTGTTCCACCGCCATGGCCGCGCAGTTCTCCTCGGACTCGGGCGTGGATGCGCCCAGGTGCGGAATGGGAACGACCTGGGGAATGTCCAGGAGGTCGTCCTCGGGGAAGTCGGTCACATGGCATGCCACGATTCCCTGTGAGATTGCTTCCTTGAGGTCGGCGTTCTTGACGAGGCCGCCGCGGGCGAAGTTGATGATGCGCACGCCCTTTTTCATTATCGCGAATTTCTCCTTGTTGAGCATGCCCTTCGTCTTGTCGTTGAGCGGCACGTGGATGGAGATGTAGTCGGATTCCGCGAGCAGGCTGTCAAGGCTGATGGCGCGCCTCACCGTACGGGCCAGGCCCCAGGCAGCTTCTACGGAGATGAACGGATCGTATCCCGTGACCTCCATGCCCAGCGCAAGCGCATCGTTGGCGACCATGACCCCGATCGCGCCAAGGCCAACGATGCCCAGCTTCTTCCCCTTGATCTCCGGGCCCTCGAAGTTTGACTTTTCCTTTTCAACGAGCTTGGGGACCTGGTCGCCCTTGCCCTTTTGCGACTTTACCCACGCGATGCTGTCGTACACCTTCCGGGACGAGATGAAGAGCGCGAGCAGCACAAGCTCCTTCACCGCGTTCGCGTTCGCCCCCGGGGTGTTGAAGACCACGATACCCTTGTTTGCGCACTTTTCGATGGGAATGTTGTTTACGCCGGCCCCCGCGCGCGCGATGGCCTTTACCGATTCGGGAATCTCCATGTCGAGCATGTTGAAACTGCGCACGAGTATCGCGTCCGGATGCAGAATCTCGGATGCGTACTCGTACGTGTCGCGCGGAAAGAGGTTGAGCCCGATCGTGGAAATCTTGTTGAGCGTCTGGACCTTGTACATGTCCCCCTCCTTACCTGTTTTCCGTTTCGAATTTTTTCATGAAATCGACGAGTTTCTTCACGCCCTCGACGGGCATGGCGTTGTAGATGCTGGCGCGCATGCCGCCTACGAGCCTGTGGCCCTTTAGCGTGGTCAACCCGTTCTTCGTGGCTTCCTTTATGAACTTTTCGTCAAGCTCCTCGCTGGGGCTTACGAACGGCACATTCATGAGCGAGCGGTCTTCCTTCGCTATGGGGCTCTTGAAAAATGATGACTCCTCAAGGTAATTGTACAGTATGTTCGCCTTGTCCTCGTTTATCTTCTGCATGCCGGGAACGCCGCCCAGGTCGCGCACCCATTCGAACACGAGCTTCGCGATATATATGGCGTAGGTGGGCGGAGTGTTGAACATGGAGGCGTTTTCGACGTGCGTCCTGTAATTCATCATCGTGGGAACGCCGTCGGCGGCATGGCCAACGAGGTCTTCCCTGATGATCACCACCGTCACCCCGGCGGGGCCGATGTTCTTCTGCGCGCCCGCGAAAATGAGGCCGAACTTGCTCACGTCCATGACCTCGGAGAGTATGTGGGAGGACATGTCCGCGACCAGCGGAACGTTCCCGGTGTCGGGAAGCTGGCGGAAGCGCGTGCCTTCTATTGTATTGTTGGAGCATATGTAGAAGAAATCGGCGTCCGGCGTGAACGTGCCCTTGTCGAGCTTGGGAATATACGAAAACTTCTTGTCCTCGGAGCTGCCTACCACCTTAACCGTTCCGAACTTCTTTGATTCGGGCATGGCCTTCTTGGTCCATTCGCCGGTGTGCACGAAATCGGCCTTTTTGCTGTTGCGGAAAAGGTTGAGCGGGATCATCGCGAACTGCAGGGACGCTCCGCCCTGGAGGAAGAGCACCTTGTAGTTGGCGGGAATGTTCATGATCTCGCGAAGCGTCGCCTCGGCCCCGTTTATTATTGCCTCGTACTCCTTGGAGCGATGGCTCATCTCCATCACGGACATGCCTGACGCGCCGTATTCGACGAGCTCCGTCGCCGCCTTCTTGAGCACCGCTTCGGGAAGCATCGCCGGTCCCGCGGAAAAATTGTAAACTCTTGCCATATTCTATCTCCTAGTATGGTATTGCTCAGTGAAATGCACTGATTGTACTTTCTTACACCGCCGCAGGCCGTCCCGCGTGTGCTAGAAGCGCGGAGACGACCCTGAATTCTCCTATGAAATCAAGGTTGTTCACATGCACGCCCGCGTCCCTTATCTTGAGCACCTGCGGCGCGAGGTTGACGATGCCGCGCACCCCGCCCTGTACCAGCCGCTCCGCGATCTCGCGGATATTGCCCCCGGCCACCGTAATCACCGCCAGGGTGATGCGCTCCCTGCGCACCACCTCGGTGATCTCGTACGAGGGATAAACCGGCACCCCCGCCTCGATCGTCTCGACCACGTTCAGGTTGGGATCGAATCCCGCTACCAGGGTAAGCCCGCTCGAAAACATGCGCGCATGGCCCAGGAGCGCAAGGCCGAGCTGGTTGAGTCCCACGAGGCAGGCCCGGGTCTCGCTGTCCAGTCCCAGGCGCGACGCAACAGCGTCCCGGAGCCTCACCGTGTCGTAGCCGCTCCCGCTTATCCCCGTTTCGCTCAGGTAGCTGAAATCCTTGCGCACCGTATGTGAACCGGCGCCTATTGCCTCCCCGATCTCCTTGGACGAGATGGTTGCTTCGCCCCTGAGGGTCAGCTCTCCCAGCATGGAATAAACCCTGCAAAGCCGCTCGAGCGTAGGCCGGGGAATCCGGCCTGCTTTGTTTCGAAGCCTGTATGGCATGGCGGGAATCGTGATATTTTTCACGAATATGTCAAGCGTTTTATTGTCAAAGTAATAAATTAATGGATGTTTTTATCATAATGCGTGCAATTAGGCGTGATTATGTGATAAAAATCACAATACAGTATAAAAATTATATTTTCTGTGATATTAACCGTTTGATTCAGGGCCGATGAAGCTGGAGTTAGAGCATACTTTCACATATTAATCCCAAGCTCTTTGAAAATCATCCTCATGGCCCTCCACGATCCCTCGATCACGTTATTCATGCCCGCCCCACTTTCGCTCTGGGCTCCGATGAACCACAGGCCCTTAACCGGTGTCCTGTGGGGGGCGCCCTTCGTTCCCATGACCGGCGCGCAACCGCCAAAGGCGTGGTGCCTGAGGTGAGTACCTTTCCGGAAATCCTCCGGGGTGAGGATTATTTTCTGGGTTGCGCCTGCCCTGAGGCCTGGAATGATCCCCTCGGCGTAGTCCAGGAGACGGTTTGCCAGTTCCACCTTCCTCTCGCGCCAGGTGCCGTGGGTGAGCGTATTCGGAGCGATCGTGTACACGGTGACGGCATACTCCCCGCAAGGCGAGCATTGAGGCATGAAGAAGGTGGGAATATATATAAGAAAACCGTCCTCGCCCTCGTGATAGAGGCTTTTCTGTAGGTGGTCCACGGCGGCTTCGACGTCGTACGTTCTATAGTAATAGCAGACCGCGTCGCGCTGCCATGGACGGGGATCGAAGTTGATCCCCAGATGCACCATTAGAATGGATTCCATGAGCGGCAGCCGCTCCATCCGGGAAAGGAATTTTTCGGGGAGATGGTCGCCTCCCACTAAATCCGCGAAGACTTCCCTCGCGCCCCCGCTTGCAAGAACGAGGTCCGCATCGTAATAGCCGCCGTCGGCGCATTGCACGCCGCGTGCACGGTTGTTCTCTATTCGAATCTTCGAGGCCTCGATGCCGGTGAGGATCGAACCTCCCTGCCGTCGTATCGCCGAAGCGAGCGCATCCACCAGGACGCGGCATCCACCCTCGATAAAACGATAGCTCGGCTGCTTCCCGGTGCTCGAGACCTCGAGCGGAACGCGCCTGTCGAACGCAGGTTCGGGATTCACCGCAGGGATTCCAAGCCCGGGAAACTGGCTGGGACGCACGACGAAGTCGGCAAGGATCGATATGAATATGGCCCTGAGCTTCGGGTCGCCAAAGAGGCTCTGCGCCATCCTCTGCGCGCTCCAGCGTATCTTTGTGACGAAGGGAAGCAGGGTCGCGTACAGCTTTATCTTTTTCAGGAGGCCGCTCACGCCACTGCTCCTTTCGGCCTGTCGCGCGATCGTGACAAGGTTCATGAAGCGCATGTACATTTTATAATAGCGCTCGAGCCCCTTCCTGTCCCCGGGAAAACGCTCCTTTAAAAATTCTTTTCTCCACCAGGGACCTGCATACACTTCGGGAGGGCGGATGGTAATGTCGGGAAATACATAGGTGCGGTCTGCGCGCACGGTGCGGATCGCTCCCATGAGACCCAGCTCCTCCAGGATTGTCCCCACCTGCTCGCCGGGCCCGAATCCCTCCAGGACAAGCTGCCCCATGTCCCAGTAAAAGCCGTCCTTGCGGAACCCGCCCGTGACACCCCCGATGTCCGGGTTCTGCTCCAGGATGGTGAGCTCAAAACCGTGCTTCGCGAGGTACGCTCCCGCGGTAAGCCCTGCGATCCCGGAACCGATTATCACCGCTTTCATACGTCCCTCCCGTAATTCGTTCATTTAATCGATTTCAACGCGGTACGCCATAGTAATTATCGATCCGGTGGATATCAAGGCACGATACGCGATAGCGCTCCAGCTCTTCCTCGATCGGTTCACGGTCCACGGCGCTTATGGCCCCGGGGTCGCCCCATTCTCGCAGCATGCGCGAGAGCAGCGCATTATTGTGTATGAGAATACTGTAGAAATACCAGTCTCCGGCGAATTGTGCGGCAAAGCGTATTTCCCGGGTTGACAGTCTTTCTCCGGCAGGGCACATGAAGCGCTTGCCGCGATAACTCAGCACGCAGTCGACGGTCCCTCCGTGACGGTGCGCCTCCCGGTTGAGCGCGCATCCTGTGGTGCCGGTTTCATCAATTGCAAGGAACGGGCAGCGCGGTGAGGACTCGTCAAGAGGCGGCGGCTCGTCCAGGAAGAAGTTCACGGGAGAAAAATAGATGGAACCGGTCAGGTTGCTCCTGCTCTGACGCACCTTGCCCAGGAGGTATTCGGGGGAGAATAACGACAGCCGCGATGCGCGATGCTCCATGAGACCGAGCAGATCCTCGCGCGTGCAGTTGAAATTGTGACTCCCGCAGCACAGCGCGCACGATGCGCCGTGACCCGGCCTGCAGATGCTGAATTCCGCGGAGCGAACGGGTGCGTCATTCGTGCCATCGTACGTTTTCATGCGAGTTCGTGTCCCATGAAAAACCTCACTCCGCTCGTTATTGGGCATGGGCCATGCCGCTTGACGATCAGCGCTTTTCCAGCACGTCCCTGCTTCGCTTGACCGCGCAGAATTCCCCGCACATGGTGCACACGTCGCCCTCGATGCCGGACGATTCGCGGTATGCGCGCGCCTTCTCCGGGTCGATGGCGAGGCGGAACATCTCCTCCCAGTCGAGCCTTTTCCTTGCATCGCTCATGCGGTGGTCCCACTCGATGGCGCCCGGCAGGCCCTTGGCGATGTCGGCGGCGTGCGCGGCTATTCTCGATGCGACGATGCCTTCACGCACATCCGCGACGTCGGGAAGTCGGAGGTGCTCGGCGGGCGTGACGTAGCACAGGAAGTCGGCCCCGGCGGCGCCGGCGATGGCCCCGCCAATGGCCGAGGTGATGTGATCGTACCCGGGCGCGACGTCCGTCACGAGCGGCCCAAGGACATAGAAAGGCGCCCCATGGCAGAGCTTTTTCTCGAGTTGCATGTTCGCTGCGATCTCGTTAAGCGGTACGTGGCCGGGGCCCTCGATCATAACCTGGACGTTCGCCTCCCACGCCTTCTTCGTAAGCTCGCCAAGGAAGATGAGCTCCTGGATCTGCGGCGCGTCGGTCGCGTCGCGCAGGCTCCCGGGCCTGAGCCCGTCGCCAAGGCTAAGGGTTACGTCGAACTCCCTGCAGATTTCGAGTAGCCGGTCGAAATGCTCGTAGAAGGGGTTTTCCTTCCCGTTCTTTTCCATCCATTCCAGGAGGATGGAGCCGCCCCTGCTGACCACATGCGTGAGCCGCATGTTACGCTTGAGCCGCTCCACGGCGATCGAGGTGAGTCCGGCATGAATGGTGACAAAATCGACGCCGTCCTGGGCGTGTTCCTTCACCGCGCCGAAAAGATGATCGACGCTCATATCGCCAACAGGGCCGTCAAAGCGGATGGTCGCGTCATAGACGGGCACGGTGCCGAACATGATGCTGCTCGATTCCACCGCCCTTCGCCTGAATTCGCGGCTTTTAGGATTTATGCTCAGGTCCATTACCGCGTCGGCCTTGAGGTCGATCGCGCGGCGGATCTTTTCCAGCTCTATATCGTAGTTGCAGCAGTCCGGAGACACGCCAATGTTGACGTTGATCTTCGTGGAGAGCCCGGCGCCCACGCCTTTTGCCCTGAGCGAGGCGTGGTTCTTGTTTGCCGGGACCACGATGGTCCCGCGGGAAATGCCCTCGAGCAGGGCCTGTTCGGATATCTTCTCGTCTTGTAAAACCATCCGCATCTGAGGGGTAACAATACCCCTGCGTGCGGCTTCTTTCTGCGTTGCAAAATTCATGAAGTCACGATCCGTACATTGAGGTGATTTTGGCGGAGACACCAATAAGCTGTTGACATAATACAATTCCGACCATCCCTCTTCAAGAATAAATTGCGGGATTGCCATTATTTATGCCGCGAGGAGGGATACTCATGGAACTCATGGATGCAATCAGAGGCAGGCGCAGCGTGCGCAGGTTCACCGAACAGCCCGTCACAAATGAAGAGATCGCGCAGCTGATCGACGCCGCACGGGCGGCCCCCTCGTGGGCCAACCTGCAGGCGTGGGAGTTCATCGTTGTGCGCGACCGCGCGAAGATCCAGGCCGTCGCCGGAACCTATGGGGAAAAGAACCCCGCCACCAGGTGCAGCCTCGCCGCACCGGCGTTGATCGTGGCCTGCGCGCGCAGGGGCCTCTCCGGATTCGGCTATCCCGACCAGGCGCGCGAGGCCGCCGGCCTGGGCGAGTGGTTCATGTTCGATCTCGGCATGGCGGTTCAGAACCTCTGCCTGCGCGCACACGACCTGGGGCTGGGGACCGTAGTCGTGGGAATGCTCGACCACGCCGCCTGCAACCGCCTCCTGGCGCTTCCCGCCGACGTAACCTCGGTAGTCGTCGTCCCCGTGGGCAGGCCTGCGGTTGCGGCAAAGGAGGGACCGCCGCGCAAACCGGTTTCCGACATCACGCACCTTGATTCTTTTTGCACGAAATTTTCGTGAAACCGGTTTATTCACCTCCTCCCGCGCACGTCTCAAAATGCAAATTAACGGCCGTGCGCGGCATCCTCAGGAAAAAGTGTTGACACTACACCCCCATTTCACTACTTTGCATACAGATCGCGCGGTGGAGCAGCTGGTAGCTCGTTGGGCTCATAACCCAAAGGTCGCAGGTTCAAATCCTGCCCGCGCTAATAA
>CALMJO010000075.1 GCA_937864375.1 uncultured Spirochaetota bacterium | reverse complement strand
AAATAATACAGTGAAATAATTTCTGCCTGATGAATAAAAAATATTTTTCTCCAGCAGTTTTATGCTATAGTTAGACCTAAATTCCCGTTCTAAGAGGCATCGCAATGAAAAAGCAGAAAGAAACACCGGCAGTTTCCACCCGTAAGAGGAGAGGCCTTGAATTCACGGATGGGTACGAAACCCTGCAGCAGATACTGGAAAAAGTGGAACGGGAATACATTGCCAAAACGCTCGAACTCACCGATTGGAATCTGCAGAAGTCAAGCCGGCTGCTCGATATCGCCCGGAATACCCTGAAGACCAAGATAAGGAAATACGGGCTGGAGTAAGCATCACATCCGCCGTCCTAAAAAATCACGGAGAGAACGATTACCGTAAAGAGGACGAGTCCTATCAGAAGCGCTACGTACAGCGAAAGGCTGCTCCTTGCTTCATCCTCGTCCGACCCGGTTTTGGGAACCTCGACCTCTATTTTTACGTTTTCTTCCTCGATGATTTTCACGAGCACGTTTTTTGCTACATATGCGTATAGAACCATCCCGCCTTCGTCCGCCGGAAGTATCGCCTTCATCCTTGCCTTGATCGGGAGGATATCGCCCTCCTGGGTAACGGCCTTGAGCACCTCGGCCACCCGGAGCGAGATGTCGTCCTTGTTGACGAGCTGGACCTTGATAGTTTCGCCCGGCTTCAATGATTGTACGCTCTTTCCCCTGACCGGGGACACGATGACCTTGCCTTCGATTACATAATCCGCCTGTTCCTCTATCTCGCGGAACCTGGCCGGAATTCTACTCTCCTCCGCGGCCGCCTGTTCCGCCGGCTGGTCCGCCCTGTTCTCCAGTCGTATGCCGTCAACCTCGAGCGCGAGTGAATTCGTCTTCTCCAGCTCAACCTGGCATTCAACGTCGCCTGAATTGAAATACTTGTTGATGATTTCCGATATGGTCGAGGTCACGCCGTCAAGGTCCCCCGACTCGAGCATCGGGTACACATTATACCCGTCTATCGAACTGGCGAGATGCGAGGTGAATTCGTACGAACCGGATGCCTGATCGCCCTCCCTTTTCGCCATTTCCTCGAACCCCGCATGGTAATGCTTCCAGTGGTCGAAGATGCGCGCTTTTTCCGTCCCCGCCCTGTTCCCCGTAATCAGGGTGTTCGCGTTCATCAGGTAGCGGTGCGCGACATTCACGAACAGGATCAGGATGCCGTATTTCTGCGCGGAATTCACGGAAAACTTCCCCTTGATCGCGACCACGTCGTTGTACTGGCCTGCGACCATCTGGCGCGCCTTATCGATATCGCCCCCGGTATACTTGGCGGCGATATTGACCATGCGGGTCTGTTCTCCGAGCGAATTATACTGTGCGGAATCCGGTGACATTGCTTTTCCTCAGGCGTTTTCGACGAGACATTTCTCGATTATTTCATATTTTTTCTGGGGCGGCATGCTGATTATCCGTTTTATTCCCTGTACCACCTCGGGCATGAATTTCAGGGACGTTTCGAGCATGAAGTATCCGTCCTTGTCGAGGTTGTTCACGATAGCCACCTTGTTCGAGGGCAGTTTCATCCCCAGCATGGGACCCATGTATTTGACGAGATGCTCCGGCAGAAGGTATTTGACCGAAAGCTTGGTGACGCCGATGCTCAGCCTTCTCAACGGTTTGAAGTTCCTGTATTTCTCGTCCGTCATGAGCGACCATCGTCGCGGATTATCGGTAACGAACAGGACCACGAGGTCATCCTTTTCCGAAAGATGAATGCTGACATACGTATTGAACGACTTATACGAAGAAAGCAGCCCGAAAAGGCTCTCATCCTCGGTGCGGGAAGTTACCGGTCCTTTTTTCATCGTGTTGCGCGCCCCGTCCGGTTATTCTGGCCGAGCGGCGGCCGGGGGCAATCATAGCGACGCATAGCAGAAATTGCCACCATCTTTTTGCCTGCGGATGAGCCTGAGCGCCAGGAGTACCTCTGCGAGCTCCTCCGATTCAGGCTCCGATTTCCCAATATAATGGGCGATCTCCGGGACCCGGACGGTTTTATTGACGCGAAGGTAGTCGATGATGTCACGCTCGGGCTTGGAGAGGGAACCCAGGTAGACCGAGTTGTTCCCGATTATCCTGTCCGTTATTACCGCGACGCGGTCTTCACTCAAACGCCTGAAAGAAGAAAACACCGATTCGCAGTTTATCTCAATCGCGTCCGAAATGCTCTGGAGCTTGATGAAGAATGCGGGATTCGAGCTCCGCGAGTCCATTATGAGGCGCAGCAGGAATTCATCAATGAATGAAGAATCGACCACCTTAATCCCTTCAAAATCCAGGAGTACCACCTCGTCTTCGTGAATAACCGAAAGCTGCTTTTTCACCCTCTCGTACATCTTTCGTCCCACGGGTCGCGTGATCAGATCCGGCAGCGCGATCTTGAGGTCTTTCGCGATTTTTTTAATCTCCACCCGCATTCGTACGCCCTCCTTTGCTATCCGAACAGGCTGATCGAAATCTGCGTCCCGGGAAACCCGGTCAGACCGTTCTTTAAGAACACCTGACCAGGTCCCACGCGCTTCCTGTTGTACAACACCGCCACGGAGCTGTCAGCGGACCTCAAAAAAATGCTGCCGCGGAGCTTCTCCACTATGGCATTCACCTGGCACAGTCCGTATCCTGCCTTCCTCTTGCTCGATATGGGCGTAGTGAGCGCCATTTCGACCAGGCGCGCGTTCGATTCCGCGACTATTTCCGGCTTCGCCGAGAAGCTCCGGGGAATCCCGATTCCGGAATCCGCGATGACGAGCCTCAATACGTGTTCCCCGGCAAGCGAGTACGTCTGCACGGCGCAATAACCCGAGTCCATGCTGTGCTCGAAAATATTCTGGCAGACTTCGGAGATCACCGTGACAAAATAGTCGACGGTGGAATCCGCCATCCAGTACTTCAGAATATGCTCCGCCCTCTTCCTGAAAACGGCAATAATCCCGGTTATCGCGGCGATGCTTTCCCGCTCGCGATTGGGTATTTCCGTTATTTCCACCACGCGGTTGCTGAAAGAGCTTCGTTTCAACTGCTTGCTCTTATCCAGCTCCACGGCCTCCGCGAAGCATCCCCACTTGAAAAAATCCATTCTCGAAAGGTATTGATGAATGGGCTGCTGCATTCCCGCAAGCGTCAGCTTCTGCCCGGTATTTCGCAGGTAGGTGCGCCCCAGCAGAAGCAGGCCGATCATCGAATATGGCTCAATGAAATCGATGCGAGAAAGATCCACTACGGATACTTCATTCCCGTACAGGGAATTCTGATGGCCTAGAACATCTTCGAATGAATATGCATCCCTGCATTTATTGGGCAGAACCAGGGCTGCATCTCTTGCTCTTTGCACAGGAGTACCTGATGGTTAGATTTTGCCAGAACGGCGTAGTAATAATTTCGGAATAAATCGTGGAAAAAACCTTGAAAAAAAACCAATAGTTTCTAAAAGTGGCCCTAGTTGTCCTCCTTTTTTAGCGAACCTCCAAATATTATTCTCTCGTTCGGGGGGATTTTGAAAAAAATCCCCCCTCTCTTTTTAAGCGTAACCCGAGGATCGACTGTTTTTAATAAAAGCCCTGATACTCGTTGCGTGAAATACGGTATTTTTTTCGGTAATACTTGACGATGGTGGGTTTTATCATCAGGTAATTGGCTATGATTTTATCCGGCCAGCCATATTCGAGAAGCTTGATAATGGACTTCCTCATAATTTCCTCCCTGAAATATATTCGAATCCTCCGTCAGGATTATCAAAACACACCCGGGTTAATTTTCAATCCTTTTTTAAAAAAAATTATAAACCTACCATTAACCTGCTTATGTCCAGGAATATTTACATAGAAGGCGCCCGCCACAGGCCGATTTCACAATTTTTATTCTTGTCAAAACCATGCAGCATATATAGCCTTCCAGAACAATAACGGCCCGCTCGGGCGGTTCAATACAGGGGACTATGGCACGCGCTATAAGGCAAATCGAGGACAACCTCGTAAACAGTATCATCGGTGAAGGGTCTGAATTCAAGGGCGAATTCCTGATCAACGGGCTGCTGCGCATAGACGGCAGGTTCAAGGGAACTCTCGAAACCGACGGCAAGGTCCTCATAGGCCAGAGCGGCGAAGCGACCACCGACATCAAGGCGAGGGTCGTGGTCATTGGCGGCACGGTACGGGGAAACATCTTCGCATCGGAGCGCGTCATCATGCTTTCAACGGGCAGGATGTATGGAAACATCATAACGCCGAGCCTGGTAATGGAAGACGGGGTGGTCTTTGACGGTAACTGCATAATCAACAAGACCCAGGAAGAATAGGCGGATCCGGTCGAAGGATTACCTGATACCATGGGAATGATCGAAAAAACTCAGACTGACCTTACCCACGACGAAAAGCTGAAGATCAAGGCTAAGAAGCGCTCCCGGGTGCATCACGGGTCCTCGGGCGGCTTCGTACAGACCCTCGAGAGCTCCATCAGCTTCGAGTTTCAGGGAAGCATCGACGAGCTCATGAACGACCTCAGGGAACAGGAGCGGAAATTCCTGGACAGCCAGACGCAGTACGAACTGCAGCGATACAAATCGCTGGTCCAGAAGATTCTAAAGACAATACTGGACGAGGGATACAAGACGGGAACCATAAAACGACAGCGCAGGGACAGGGCCGATTTTACCGTTGTCGAAAAGATAAATACCCGGCTGCTCGAGATGAGCACCGCCATCACCCGTCAGAACAAGGCATTCGACCTGCTTAAAACCATCGAGGAAATACGCGGCCTTCTGCTGGACCTCGAGTACTAGCGGCGGATACGGAGCTTCCGTATCTTACGTTTTTCGACCTTGGGGGCCCCGCCCGGATTGTACTTGTTCTGAACCTCTTCGATGCTTGCGGTGATGAGCATCCTTACCACCTTTTCGGCCTTGTTGAGCACATCGATGAGAATGAGGTTCTCTTCGTCGGTGAAGTCTTGAAGAAGGTACTCCTCCATCGTCACGCCCTTGGGGGGAGTGCCGATGCCCACGCGTATTTTCGCGAACTTGTCCGATTTTAGCGCACGCGCTATGGACTGAACCCCCGGGTGCGTAAGCGCCGAGTAGAGGTAATCGATCCTCAGCTCGCCGATTGAAAGCGCAGGGTCTTCCACCACGCACATGATATCGTTCACGCTGATGCGCAGGAACGAGGCAATATAGAGCACCGATTCACCGGTGAGATTGACGAACGTTTGCGGCTTCAATAACACGACGTCCGCATCACGTATCTTGCCGCGCCCGATGAGCGACTTCTTCTTCTTGATCTTGACTTCTATGTTCTCGTTGTTGCCTATAATATCGATCACTTTAAAACCGATATTCTGGCGGTTGTTCAAGAATCGTTCGCCCGGATTCCCGAAACCTACTATTAGTTTCAAGTACTTCTACTCCTCGAAAAAGTAACTGCCGGTCATCATTTTTCCTCGGTCTTTTCCTTGGGTTCTGCGGCGGCAGCGGCTGCGTCTCCAGCAACCTCGGCCTCGGCCGGAACCTCTTCCTTGGCGGCCTTGGGTATGAGCACCGTCACCAGCGCCCGGTCCCCGTCGGCAAGGAACCGTAGTGATCCCTCGACCTTGATGTCGCGTACATGTATAGAGTGCGCAAGCTCAAGTTCGGTTACGTCAATTTCGATTTTTTCCGGCATGTCGGAAGGCAGACACTCGATTTCGAGCTCCCTCTCCAGGACCTCCATTATGCCGCCCATGCGCTCGCCCCTGGATGTTCCCTTGATCACCAGGGGAACGACCGTGTGGAGCTTTTCGCCGGAGGTGACCTTGTAAAAATCGAGGTGCAGCACCTTGCCGCTTACCGGATCAAGGTGGTAATCTTTTACGATTACGTTCTGCTCACCGGCGCCCGCGATGTCCATGGTGATGAGCACGCTTTCGGAGATGTGTCCCCGGAAAAGCTTCGAGAATTCATGCTGTGAAACCTGGAGGGCCTCCGCCTTGCCGTGCGCATACATCACTGCCGGTATATATCCGCTGCTCCTGATCCTGTTGCATTCATTTTTCCCGGTTGCCGTTCTTGCCTGAGCCTTAAGACTGTGTTTTTTCATGGTAGCCTCACATCCGTGCTGGTTATTATGCCGTTACTTCAGCATTTGATCTTTCATTATATAAACAGAGAGCTTACGGACTCCCCGTTGTGAATTCTGCGAATCGCCTCCCCGAAAAGCGGCGCGATGGAAAGCACCGTCATGTTTTCCATCTGCTTGCTCGCGGGTATCGGGATCGTATTGGTAACGACGATCTCCTTGAAGCCGGCGTTCTTCAATTTTGCCGGAGCGTCCCCGGATAATACCGCGTGAGTCGACACGCAGTAGATGTCGCGCGCGCCGCTTTCCCTCAGGGCATGAGCGGCCTCCGATATTGATCCCCCGGTATCGATCATGTCGTCGACGAGGATGCAGTTCCTGCCTTTTACCTCTCCAATGACATTCATGACTTCGCATACGTTCGCTTCGGGCCTGCGCTTGTCGATAATCGCGAGGCTCGCCTTGAGGCGCTTCGCGATGAACCGGGCCCGGACCACTCCACCGGTATCGGGTGAAACGATGACGCCGTTCTCGATGTTCAGAGAATTCAGGTAATCGATCACGATTGGAGTCGCCATCAGGTTGTCCACCGGGATGTCGAAAAATCCCTGGATCTGGTCCGAGTGGAGCTCCATGGTGAGGATCCGCTTTACGTTCGTGGCCTGCAGGATGTTCGCCACTACCTTCGCCGAAATGGGTACCCTGGGCTCGACCTTCCGGTCCTGACGCGCGTAGCCGAAATACGGTATGACCGCCGTGATGCGCTTCGCCGACGCGCGGAAAGCCGCGTCGATGAGCAGCAGGAGCTCCATCAGGTGATCATTGGCGGGATTGCTCGTTCCCTGCACGATAAAGAGGTCGACCTCGCGGATGTTTTCGCCGATCTTTACCGAAATCTCGCCGTCCTTGAACTTCTTGAGCTCGACATCGGCGAGCTTGATATCAAGGTAGCTTGCGATCTCCTGTGCCAGCTGGGTATTGGAGGATCCTGATATTATCTTCATTGAACCTTTCATCGCTTACTGGTATTAAGAATGACTCCGGCGTTCCATGTACTCTTCGAGCTTTTTCAATTCCTCCGGGGAATTAACCCCGCTGCCCTCTATGGGATCTTTCAGCAAAACCGTCCTCGTGACATGTCCCGAGGACCGTATATAATTAAACACATCGGGAAGATAATACTCTCCCTGTGCGTTATTCGTGGTTATGGTCTTGAGGCCCGGGAAGAGAAAGTCGGAATGAAACACGTACGTGCCGGTATTCACTTCGCGTACGCTCTTTTCCTCTTCGCCGGCGTCCTTCTCCTCCACGATCTTTACCAGGGTGCCGTCGGACTCCTTGATGATGCGGCCGTACCCGAACGGATTGGCCGGTATCATGGTGAGCACGCACGCCCTGACCCCGGGCTCCGAGGCCCGGGCAACCATCTCCCGGATGGTGTCCGGGCTGATCAGCGGAACATCGCCGCACGCAACGACCACCAGCCCGTGATAATCCTCCAGGAGAGGCGCGGACTGCATGACCGCGTGCCCCGTCCCCTTCTGTTCATGCTGCCAGGCTATACGCACGCCCTCGCCCGCCGCGCGCGCCACCTCGTCCCCTTTATAGCCGACTACCGTGATAATGTCGCTTATCCCGGAATCCCTGATGCTGCGCAACACGTGCGCGACAAGAGGCATCCCGCACAGGGAATGAAGCACCTTGGGCAGTTCGGATTTCATCCGAACCCCTTTTCCTGCCGCCAGAACCACCGCCTTTGCGTTAATGATAGCCATACCCCTCGAAAATGCTCTGAGGCGCAAGGATTCGAACCTTGGAATGCCGGGACCAAAACCCGGTGCCTTACCGCTTGGCTACGCCTCAATGTATAAAAAAGAATAGTATAATTACAGTATAACGTCTACATAAATTCGGTTTGCCCGCTCCAGACGCCCTGGGCCGACAGAGAGGCGGCTGTACGCTCCATGGACGTCCTGTCCCGGAAGAGTCCAAACACGGCCGAGCCTGAACCGGTCATTGCCGCAAGGTCCGCCCCGCCTTCAATCAATACCAGCTTTACGCGCGCGAGCGACTCATGCCGCTCGAATACCGGCCGCTCAAAATCGTTCCTGGCGACCGACGACAGCGCGCCAGCATCACCGGTCATGCAGCGCGAAGTTATTTCCCTGCGCGTTCGCTCCAGCTCCTCCCGGCTTCTTTGCGGGTAATTCGTACGGTTGAGGCTTCGATATGCCTCGGCGGTATTCACATGCGTCCCATTATGGGCTATAAGAACATGATGCCTGAAGCGGCAGTCGACCCTCGTTATTTTGTCCCCGGTACCCTCGCAGAATGCGGCGCCACCGGTCATGCAGAAGGGAACGTCGGCGCCCAGGCGGCTTCCCATGGCCATGAGCTCTTCGCGGGAAAGGAGACCCAGGCGTTCATTCAGGGCGTTAAGAACCGCTCCCGCATCGCTGCTTCCGCCGCCAAGGCCCGCGCCCGCGGGAATGTTCTTTTCAATCGCGACATGCACGGCTCCCGACAGGCCGACCCGGGTGCAGTATGCACGGATGGCCCTGACGATAAGGTTTGTTTCAAGCGGTGTCTCTTCAATTATCCGCGCAAAATCTCCACCGTCAGTCCGCAGCGTCAAGTCGAGCCCGCCCGCCGAACGCCGGTTGAGATCGCATCCCAGTTTTAAAAGATCATGGAGTCCCACTCTTGCCATAAGGCTGAAAATATTATGGTATCCGTCAGGACGCCGGTTGAGCACCTCGAGATGCAGATTGATCTTCGCGCGGGCTCTTGTCTCGATATCCAAGGGTTTTGGGAACACCTGGCAAAAGTAGGTGGCAAACGTAGTATAGCGGGGTTTTTATGTCAAGCATTTTATTGCCATCACATGCCTCGCCTGTGGACACACGGGGCGCCCGGTTTTCCGGCACGCGGTCATATTTGGCTTGAAATTAACCATGACCGGCGTACAATAGCGAACCGGTCAGGAGCGAGAAAACAGCATGCCGCCATCGAACGGCACCTGCCATGATCGCATTTGATCATATACTTCCCGGGAGAGACAACCAGTGAATCTGACCTACCTGGAAATCAGCGTATGCGCGGCGGCCATTGTCACCGCCCTTTACGTATTCATCAACAATGTCTTCGTCAGGCGGACACGGCATGCTGAAAACTACCTCGTGGGCGGCATGGCGTTCGTCGCGATGCCCATGTTCGGACTCCCCATCTTCCTCCTCCTTGCCCCCGCCTCCCCATATGGCACCGATGCGGCAAGACTGTATTTCGCCTGCGTCTCGCTTGTTACCCAGATGTACATGCATTATGCCCAGGTGGTCCCCCGCTGGGAAAAACGCTCGCCCCTCTGGCTCATCATTGCGACGACCATCCCCGGGAGCGTACTTTTTTTCGTCACCGTTCTCACTCCCCACATCATCCTGAGCGTCCAGCACCCGGGCGATTCAGTTTCGTTCGTCTTCGGAGAATACTATTACGTATACACGGCCATATATTTCTTCAACCTGCTGACATGCTCGATCATCATCAACTACAAGGGACGTACGCTGGAAAACGATTCTTTCAGGATTCAGCTGTTTTTTCGTTCGATGGGCGAGAATATAGGGGCGGCGCTCGCCGTGGGCGGTTTTATAATACTCCCTTACTTTTTCTCGAATCAGCGCTATCACGCCCTCTCCCTGGCCGCGGGAGGGATTATTTTATTGATAATATCCAATTACGCGATTTCCGACGACAGATTGCTGGACTTCAAGAAATTCTATTCCAGGATCATTTTCAGGGCAGCTGTCTTCTTTATCCTGCTCGTCCCCGCCTTCTACCTCATCTCCCCGGGGCAGGACGCGCCGGCCGAGGGAAAAGGCCTGCCGGGCGCGGCTGCGGCCGTGGGCATATTCATATATTTCTTCCTGTTCTACCGCTACGGCGCTCCGCGCCTCGAGCGCCTGGCCAGGCGCCGTTATATACAGTTTGAGCGGAACGTGAATGAGTTCTTCCAGGGCATCACGAGCCTTTCGGACATGAAGGACCAGGCGGGGTTCTGGGACGTGTTCTTCAGCAATACGATCGATGCGCTGCGGACGCGCTTTGGCATCGAGAATGCCTCATTTTTCATGTACCGGGCCAGGGACGGGGGATTCCTTTACAACTACGGCTTTGGGGGGGAAATAGAGCTCCGGGCAATCGACGAGACGAACGAGCTCGTACGCGCCCTTAAGGAATTCCCGGGGATCCTGGAAAAATCGCTGCTGTTCACCGACGACCGGCTGGAAAAATATCGCGCTCCCCTGAAGGAATTTTTTGGCGAACACAATATCAGGGTGGTGCTCCCCTTTTACAACATCGACAAGCAGCTCATCGGCCTGCTGCTGCTGGGAAACCTTGCGAACAGGCAGCCCTACTCGATGGACATGCTCAGCGTGCTCGACATATACCGGATCCATTTCGAGGTATCGCTCACCAATTCCATATTCCTCGAGGAAATCAAGGAAACGAAGATAGCCGAGCATGACCGGCTGGTAATCAGGAACGTAAAGGCCCGCATCATGCCCAAGTCCATGCAGCAGATCGAGGGCCTGCGCGTGAGCTCGCTGTACCTCAACAATTCCGAGGTGAGCACCGACTTCTTCGACTCGGTCGTGGTGAAGCCCGACAGGCTGGGCGTCTTCATGGGAAGCACCACAAACACGAGCATACATTCCATGACGCTGGCCCTGGAGATGTTCAGCGTGCTGCACGCTCACGCGGGCTCGTACGAATCCCCGGAAAAAATAATGAACCTCCTCAACTGGGTGGTCACCACCTCAAGGTTTTCGGACACCTACGCGCCCTGCTACTACTTTGTGTTCAACGCGGGCAGCCGGACGATAAGCTATTCGAACGCCGCAATGAAACCTCTCATGATATTCGATTACGAGAGGGAGACGTTCACCGAGCTTGATACCAAGGGCATACCCATAGGCCTGGACCGCACCTTCATATACGAATCCAAGACCCTGCACGTAACGCCGGGCTCCATCGGCATCATTTACAGCCAGGGGCTCGAGAGCCAGCTCGACGACCAGGGATCCTCGTATTCGGCGGGCAGGATAAAGGACCTTGTGCGGCTCAACAAGGGCGATTCGCCGGCGGTGCTCGTGCGCAAGATTCTCGCCGACCTGCGTCAATT
>CALMJO010000074.1 GCA_937864375.1 uncultured Spirochaetota bacterium | reverse complement strand
CCTTATAAATTATCATTGACACGATATTGATTATAATGCAATAATATTGCATAATACACAAGAAAAGCAGGGGAGGTGCGCCGTGAGACTGGGCTTTTGCACCATGGGCTACCTGGATTACACCACGCTCGAAGAGGCGGTGCGCAGAATCGGGAAGATGGGGTATCAGGTCGTGGACTTTTGGGCGTACGGCCCCCACCTGGGCCCCGACCTCTACGGCGACCCCGCGTCGCGCCGGAAGGTTATGGAAGTGGTAAAGGATTCAGGGCTGGAGGCCGTGGCGCTCTCGGTGAACGGGGGAGGCCTGGCCCTTCACCTCAATTTTTCCCATTCCGTGGAGTACATCAGGAAAAAGACCGTGGAGTACTACATGGACTGCGTGGACATGGCTGCCCAGATGAAGATACCCATCGTGAACATGATCAGCGGCCACATGATCCATGGAACGCGGCGGGAGCAGGCGTGGGAATGGAACCGTGAATGCATGGGCGCGGTCGTGAAGCATGCCGCGGAAAAGGGCGTCATGATGGCGATCCACACGCTCACCTGGTGCGAATCGCGCGTGGTGGTGACGCTCGACGATGCGCTCCAGATGATGCGGGAGATAAATTCCCCCAGCTGCAGGGTCATGATCGACACGGCCGACCAGAACATCACCGATCCCAATCTTTCGGACGCCGTCAGGAAGGCGGGAAAGGACCTCGTATACGTCCACTGCAACGACAACGACGGCGTGGGGCAGGGCGATAACCACCAGCCGCCCGGGCGCGGATCGGTCGACTGGAAGGTGTTTCTTTCCGCGCTCAAGGAGGTCGGGTACAACGGCGACCTGACGGTACAGGTCCACACTGGGTACCCTATAGACATAGACGCCTGGGCGATGGAATCGAAGGAGTACCTCGAGGCGGTGCTGCGGCAGATTTGATGTGCCGCCGGGCGGGTGGTATGAAAAAAAGCGACAAGACAAGGATCGGCCTCATCGGCGCGGGGAATATCTGCCGCGTGGGACACGGACCCGCGATCATCGCGGACGGACGGGCGTACATTGCCGCCATCAGCGATCCCGATCCCCACAACAGGAAGCTCTTCGCGAAAAAGTACCGCGTGCCGGGCGTCTACGAGGACCACCGCGCGATGCTCGCGAACGAAGAGCTCGACGCCGTCGTCATCTCCTCGCCGCCCTGGCTCCACGCGGCTCATGTGAAGGACTGCGCCGCGAAGGGCCTCCCCATACTCTGCGAAAAGCCCATGGCCACCAACCTCAGGGACTGCCGTACAATAATCGATGCCGCGAAAAAGCACGGCGTCTACATCCTCATGGGCCACTGCAAGCGCTTCGAGCCGGGACACCAGAAGATCAGGGAACTCTTGATGAGCGGCTCCCTGGGAAGGATTTTCCAGGTAAGCATCTTCTGGTACTTTTTCATTCCCGATTTCACCGCGGGCGCGCTCGGGAAGCTTGTTGCATGGCTCAAAAACCATGGCTTTGACCTGGTGCGGGACTTTGGCTTCTGGCGGTACAACGACGTAAGGACGGGCGGGGGCGATTTCTTCGACCACGCGCCGCACTACCTGGACATCATACGGTTCTACGGGATGGAGATCGAACAGGTCTCGTGCGAAACCAAGAGGTGCTACCCGGAGACGCGCCCCTACGAGGACCTGGCCGTGGCCACCTTCAGGCTCTCCAACGGCGCGGTGTTTCTCTATGACAAGAACATCGTCCGCACCGGGAGCCCCTATGGATTCGAGCGGGGCTACATATACGGAGAAAAGGGAAAGATCGCCTTCAGGGCCGCCCATGCCTACAAGAAGCGCCGCATGAAGGCGGGCATCTACCGCCTCCTGAACATTCTCCACGGTTTTTACTATCCCGTCATCTTCCCCTACGGCAAAAAGAAAACCATGTTCTACCGGCAGATGCGCTACTTCATCGACCAGGTGCGCGGCGAGAACACGATTAAGGGCGGCATAACCGGCGCGTGGGGCGCGACGCCGGAGGACTCCTTCCTCACGGTCGCGTGGACCCTCGCGGCGTACCGGTCCGCCAGGGAGGGGATCAAGATCACGCGGGAAAACCTTTTTAAAGAAATAAAATCGTTTAAAACCGATCGTCCCCATGACTGGTAGACGGCGCCGCTTCCGGCGCCGCATGCGATGCAATCAGGGCCGGGGCCTCACTGCACGGCACCACCATAAACAAGGGGCAAAGCCATGAAAAGCGCACCGTCCGGATTATCGCTCAAGACCAAGCTCGGGTACGGGGTCTGCGACGTGGGGGGCAATCTCTTCTTCACCGTCACCGCCTTCGTGCTCATGAATTACCTCACCGACACGGTGGGGCTCGCCGCGGGACTCGCCGGCACCGCCCTCATGATCGGGAGGCTCTGGGACGCGTTCTACGATCCCATCATAGGGTACATATCGGACCGCTCGAAAAGCCCCATGGGCCGGCGCAGGCCTTTCCTCCTCATGGGATCGATCCCCCTCTTCGTAACCATGGTGATCATGTTTCTCAATCCCGCGCTCTTCATGGGGGGCGACTGGCAGAGCGCCGCGAACCAGACTTTCCTGTTCGTGTGGGAGATGATCATCTACATCCTGCTCTGCACCGCGTATTCCACGGTCAACATTCCCTACAACGCCATGGTGCCCGAGCTGACGCAGGACTTCCATGAGCGCACAACCCTGAACGGCTTCCGGTTCGCGTTCGCCGCGATCGGTACTCTTCTTGGGGCCGGGCTGGCCCTTCCCCTCGTGGGGATGTTCGCGGACAAGAACACCGGGTACGGCGCCCTGGGCATAATCTTTGGCGGCGCCATGATGATCACCGCGCTTCTGACCGTCATAACGGTGCGGGAACCGGCACGGCTCCGGCCCGCCGATTCGATGGGGATTCTCAAGACCTACCGCAAGGTATTCGACAACAAGCCCTACCTCGTGATACTCCTGGCCTACGTGTTCCACATCATGGGCATCACCATCCTGAGCGGCATCGCCATCTATTACTTCAAATACATACTCAACGACGTCGAGGCCACCAATATCGCGCTTCCCATCCTGATCATCACGGCGCTCGCCATGATCCCGGTGAGCGTCGTCCTGTCGCGGAAGATCGGGAAGAAGTCCGTGTATGCCATAGGCCTGCTCATCAAGGCGGTTTCGCTCATGGTCATCTTCTTTTACGGCCACGTGTACGGCGTAAAGTTCATGTTCGCCATGATGTTCGTCACCGGGATCGGATTCGGCTTCACCTATGCGCTTCCCTTCGCGATCGTTCCCGACACGATCGAGTACGACTACCTCCAGACCGGGGAGCGCCGGGAGGGGGCCTTCTACAGCATCTGGACCTGGGGCTTCAAGATCGGACAGGCGCTCGCAGTCTTCGTAATGGGATGGGTGCTCAACTTCTCCGGCTACGTGGAGAACGCGGTGCAGACGGAGTCCGCGCAGATGGGGATACGGCTCTTCCTGGGGCCCATACCGGCGGTCATACTCGCCCTGGGCGCGCTGGTTCTCTATTTCTATCCCATCAACGAGGAGCGCTACGAGGAGATCCTCATGCAGATCAGGGAGAAGGAGGGCGCGGCGCAGACGGCTTAGGCCGGGTTCGGCGAAGCGCGCATCAAATCCGCCCCACGGGAGCGCCTGCCATGTCTCAAGTCCGGCAGGCGTCTCTTGCCGCATGAAATTAATTCATTAATCTAATACGCGGGGAGGCGCGCCTGTGGAAAAATTAAAGATAGGAATAATCGGCTGCGGACAGGTTTCCCGGGTGGGGCACGGCCCGGCCATTAAAAAAGACGGGAGGGCGCGCCTGGTCGCGGTCGCGGACCCCGACGATGAAAACCGGACGAACTTTGCCCGGAAGTTCCGCGTGCCGCGCGCCTATTCCGGCCACCGGGAAATGCTCGAAAAGGAAAAACTGGACGCGGTGGTCATCGCCTCGCCGCCGTGGCTTCACTGCGCGCAGTTCCAGGACTGCATAAATGCGAACCTCCACATACTGTGCGAAAAGCCGCTGGCGACAAGTCCCGAAGACTGCATGACGATGGCGCGTCTCGCGGACGGGTACGGCAAGATCGTGCAGGTGGGCCATTCGAAGCGGTTCGAAACCGGCTTCGAGAGAATAAAAAACATGATCGACGGCGGCGTGCTCGGGAAGGTCTACCAGACGAGCGTGTACTGGCATTACTACATTCCCGATTTCAGAAAGGGCTGGCTTCGCACGGTATTCGATTACCTGAAAAAGCACGGCATGGACCTGGAAAAGAAATACGGGACCTGGCGGTATTTCGACGAAAGGGCCGGCGGGGGCGACTTCTTCGACCACGGCCCCCACTACATCGATCTTTTACGATTCTTCTTCGGCGAGATCGAATCGGTGTACTGCACCACCAGGCAGTTCTACGAATCGCACAAGTTCGAGGACCTGGCCGTGGCGGTGTTCTCGCTCGCGAACGGTTCGGTCGCCGTCATGGAAAAGAGCATAATGGTCGTGGGAAGGCCCAGCGGATTCGAAATCGGCCATATCTATGGCGAGCACGCGAAGCTCGGGTTCGAGGCCTTCCAGGAGTACCAGCACAGGCCCATGAAGCTCAGGCTCTATAAAAAGCTCAATATCATTCCGGATATTTACACTCCCCTGTTCCTTCCCGGCGGCAGGAAGCACACCCTCTATTACCGGCAGATGAAGCATTTCATCGACAGGCTTCACGACACGGCGGACGGCAGCGACGGGAAGGGGGACCGATGGGCGGCAACCGTCAGGGACGCCGCGATCGCGGTCGCATGGACCCTGGCCGCGTACCGTTCGGCCGCGGAAAAGAGGGAGATACGGAGGGAGGAGCTGGCGATTTGACGCGGGCCGCGGTGCTGTGTCCGTCTACGGCTCAATACTCATCCCCCCATTGACAAACCCCGCGTTCCGTGTATCATGAACACGCATTCTCAACCATTCTCCCATGAACACAGGAACGCGCCATGATGAAAAAAGCATCGTCCGGAAAGAAGAACGCCTCGAAGAAAAAAGCGTCCACTGAAAAGCCCTTCCCCTGGTGGCGCGAGACTTCCATATACCAGGTCTACCCCCGCTCGTTCTTCGATTCCAACGGCGACGGGATCGGGGACATTCCCGGCATCATCGCGAAGCTGGACTACATCAGGGACCTGGGCTTCGACACCATCTGGATCTCGCCGCCCTACAAGAGCCCGCAGCGCGATTTTGGCTACGACATCGCCGACTACCGCTCCATGGCGCCGGAATACGGCACGCTCGACGACGCCCTGCGCCTTATAAAGGAAGTTCACAGGCGGGGCATGCGCATCGTCTTCGACATGATCCTGAACCACACTTCGGACGAGCACCCCTGGTTCGTGGAGTCCCGCTCGAGCCGCGACAATCCCAGGCGCGACTGGTACATCTGGCGCGACGGGAGGGGGAACCGGCCGCCAAACAACTGGAAGGCCATGGTGGGCGGCTCCGGCTGGGTGTACCACGAGAAGACGGGCCAGTGGTATTTCCACAACTATCTGCCCTTCCAGCCGGACCTGAACTTCCGCAACCCCGCGGTGAAGAAGGCGATGTGGGACATCATGCGCTTCTGGCTGGACCGGGGAGTGGACGGCTTCAGGCTCGACATCTTCCACGCGATCTTCAAGGACGACCGGTTCCGCGACAATCCCTTCTGCCCCAAGTACCTTCCCGGCGGCGACACGGTGGACGCCTACTTCCAGGAGATGCGCTACACCGTCAACCGGCCGGAGAGCTTCGCGCTCGCCGTTGAGGTGCGCTCCCTGCTCGACGGGTACAAGCCCGCGCGCTTCGCCGTGGGCGAGGTCTTCGGGAAGGAGGTCGTGAAGAACTACCTGGGGAAGAAGCTTGACGGCCTCAATCTCCTGCTCAACTTCGACCTCATGGAAGTGAAGACAGTCACCGCCGGTGCGCTCAGGGGCATCGTCGACGATTTCGAGGAGCGCTACCCCGCGCCCATGGTGCCCACGTGCGGGATGGGAAACCACGACCGCCGGCGCGTCATGTCCAGGCTGGGCGGGGACGCGGGGCTCGCGAAGCTCCTCGCGCTTTTCCAGTACACGATCCGGTGCGTCCCCATCACCTACAACGGCGACGAGATCGGCATGTCCGACGGCGACCTGCCCCACAGGGGCGCGAAGGACTCGCAGGCGCACGCCTACTGGTGGGTGCCTCCGCGGCTCGCGCGGCTCCTTGGCCTCTACATTAACAGGGACGGCTGCCGGACGCCCATGCAGTGGGACGATTCGCCGCACGCCGGGTTCACCGCCGGGCGCGAGACCTGGCTTCCCGTCCATCCCGATTACAAAACCGTGAACGTGAAGGCGCAAACAGAGGGTGAGTTTTCGCTGTTCAACATTCACAGGGGGCTTCTGCGTTTACGCAAGAAGCTGGCGCCCCTGCGGCGCGGATCGATCAGCATCATCGAATCCTCGCCCCGTGACGATTCAATCCTGGCATACGCGCGGGAACACGAGGGAGAGCGCGTCCTGGTGATCATGAATGTCTCGAAGAAGGAAAAGCAAGTTGCGCTGCCCCTTCCATCGGCCCGCATCCTCCTCAAGACCGACCGGGAAATTTCACTCGAGGGGAACATGATCGCCCTTCCGCCCGACTCCGGCGCGGTCCTCGCCTGAGCGCAAGGTGCAACGCGCTTGTCGTGAGTGCGCCCTTCAAGGGGGATGGAAGAGATAACGGCGAACGGCGATTGAAGAGATAGAGGCGTTGGGTTTTCTCTGGAAAGTTGTCATCGACCGCTGGGAGAAATCCTGTTGAACGTCGATGCCGGACAAGAGAGCGCCTGTCGTGGGGGCGCCTTTCAAGGGGGATGGAAGAGATTAAGGCGAACGGCGATGGAAGAGATAGGGGCATTGGGAGGTCTTATACATGAATGGAATCGTTTCGCGGTCCCAGAATACTTTTTCATGAAGTAATCCAAAAAATCCTTATCCCCCTCACCTCTTGAATCCCCACATCACCCACTCTTACACGCCTTTGCCTTGATGCGCTTCCGTGGAAGGTTCATGGGCGTCCCGGCGCCTGGTTTGGGGGTATGCAATTAATCGGCCCCCGGTCCGCGAAATGCTTGACGTAACGCCCGGCTGCGTTTTGATTATGCTCTGAACCGATCGGGCAGGGAACAGAGCGCCATCGAGAGGAACGCAATCCAACACGGCCGGCCCGGCCTGTTCATCCGGAACAACGGAACCAATACATTCAAGCGGGGGGAATCATGTCTTTTAAAAGAATTCTTATCACGTTATTATGCGTGTCCATTCTGCCGCTCGCCTTTTCCTGTGCGGGGAAGAAGGGCGACACCATCAAGATAGGCGCCCTGTTCGCGGTGACCGGACCGGCGTCGTTCCTGGGCGCGCCCGAGGAGAAGACGGCGAGGATGATGGTCGAGGGCATCAACGCGGCCGGCGGCATCGACGGCAGGAAGCTCGAGCTCATCGTCAAGGACACGGCGGGAAGCCCCGAAAAGGCCATCTCGTTCGCTAAGCAGCTCATTGAAGAGGACAAGGTCTTCGCCATCATAGGGCCCTCAACGAGCGGCGAGACCATGAAGATCAAGTCCATCTGCGAGGAGGGGAAGACGATCCTCATCTCCTGCGCGGCCGCCGAGGTCATAGTGAACCCGGTTTCGAAGTACGTCTTCAAGGTCGCACAGAACGACAGCGACGCGGCGCAGATGATCTGCGACGTCATGAAGAAGAAGAACATCACGGGCATAGGGCTCGTGTCCAGCAACGACGGCTACGGCGCGGCCGGCAAGGAGCAGATGGAAAAGGTCGCGGCGCGCAACGGCATCAAGGTGCTCATAAGCGAGGTCTACGACAAAAAGGACACCGACCTCATGGGCGTCCTCACCAAGGTAAAGGCGATGAACGTACAGGCCGTGGTGAACTGGTCCATAGTACCCGCGCAGTCCATCATCCCCAAGAACATGAAGCAGCTCAACATGAACATGCCGCTCTTCCAGAGCAGCGGGTTCGGGAACATCAAGTACGTCAAGGAGGCCGGCGCGGCGGGCGAGGGCATCATCTTCCCCTGCGGACGCCTGCTCATCGCGGATGCGCTTTCCGACACGCATCCCCAGAAGGCCGTGCTCATGAAGTACAAGAAGGATTACGAGTCCAAGTACAAGGAAGACGCGAGCACCTTTGGCGGGCATGCGTACGACGCGATCCTCGTCCTGACCGAGGCGATCAAGAAAGCGGGCATGGACAGGGAGAAGGCGCGCGATGCGCTTGAAAACCTGAAGGGCGTGCCGGGCATCGCCGGGGTGTTCAACTTCAGCGAGAAGGACCACCTGGGACTGGACATCAACGCCTTCGACATGCTTACCGTGAAGGACGGCAAGTTCGTTCCGTACGAAAAGAAATAGCATTCCCCGCGGCCCGGGGCGCCGCACGGCGCCCCGGGCGCGCATTCATCACACGAAATGTCCCTGGAACAGGTATTACAATACATCCTTTCGGGCGTCACCAACGGCAGCATCTATGCCATTGTCGCCATCGGTTTCAATATAATCTATAACACCACGGGCATCATCAACTTCGCGCAGGGCGAGTTCCTCATGCTGGGAGGCATGACCGCGATCTCGCTCGCGGCCTTCGTGCCGCTGCCGCTGGCGATCCTGGCGGCGGTGGTGATCACCGCGATCATAGGCGCCCTCGTGGATTTTGTGTTCATCCGCAGGCTCAAGACCCCCTCGGTCCTCAACATGATCATTGTTACCATAGGCCTGTCCATCGTGATACGCGAGATCGCGCTACACGTATGGGACGAGAAGGTGCGCTCGCTCCCGTACTTCACGGGAAGCGAGGTGACGTCGGTGAGCATACTGGGCGCCTACATCTCGCCCCAGGTGCTGTGGGTGCTTGGAATAGCGGCGGTGATCGTGGTCTTTCTGGGCTTCTTCTTCAAGTTCACGCTTACCGGGCGCTCCATGCGCGCCTGCGCGGCCAACATGACCGCGGCGAAGCTTTGCGGGATCAATACCGGGGCCATGGTGACGGTCTCCTTCATGTTGAGCGCGGCCATAGGCGCGCTCGCGGGATGCGCCATCTCGCCCATCACGCAGACTCAGTACGACTGCGGCACGCCCCTGGCCATCAAGGGCTTCACCGTGGCAATCCTGGGCGGACTGGGAAACTCCACCGGCGCGGTGGTGGGCGGCATGGTCGTGGGCATGCTCGAAGCCTTCAGCATCAGCGTGCTTCCCCTCGCATACAAGGACGCGATCGCCATCACCATACTGCTCCTCATCCTCTTCGTGAAGCCGAGCGGGCTCCTGGGCAAAAAGGAAGCCGCCGGCCTCAAGGAATTCTGATGCGGTTCATGAAGCACGCCCCCGTCGCGGGCCTCGCTGCCGCCATCGTAATCTTCCAGCTCGCGACAACGCTCCTGGGACGTGAGTTCTACCTCACGCAGCTCACGATGGCCGCGTACTACTGCCTGGTGATTCTGGGCCTCACGGTGCTCATGGGCTACGCGGGGCAGATCTCCATGGGTCACGCGGCCTTCTTCGCCATGGGCGGCTACACCACGGCCGTGCTCACGAAGCTCGATCTCTCCGCCGCCGCGGGCGGTCTCCCGCGGCTTGTCGTGGACCTGGGGCTTTCCGTCACGAGCGTGAACGCGTTCGGCGTCGAGGTGAGGCACCTCTCGCCGTGGGTGTCGCTCGTCGTCGCGGTGCTCCTCACGACGACCGTGGCCTTTCTCATAGGCATACCCATACTCCGGCTCAAGGGGCATTACCTGGCGATGGCGACACTGGGATTCGGCATCATCGTGTACCGGATCGTGCTGGGAACGAGCCTCTTCGGGGAGGCCGACGGCATCTCCGACATCCCGGCCTTCACCCTGGCCGGGGGGCTCGCCGTAAGCGGCGACCCTGAGCTTCGCGTGCAGAATTTCTACATCGCCGCCGTCCTGCTCCTCGCAGGGCTGGTGCTCCTGCTGAACCTGATCGATTCGCGCTCGGGCCGGGCCCTGCGCGCCATCCACGGGAGCGAAGAGGCCGCCAACGCCATGGGCGTGGACACCGCGGGCTTCAAGCTCATGGTGTTCGTGCTGTCGGCCGTGTTCGCCTGCGTCGCCGGCGTCTTCCTCACGCACTTTAACGGCGGGGTGGGCCCGTCCGAGGCCGACGTCATGAAGTCGGTGACCTACGTGGCCATCGTCGCCGTGGGCGGCATGGCGAACCTCTGGGGGGCGCTCGCGATGGGCATCGTGCTCAACTACCTGTCGCTGCGCGGCTACTTTGGAAGCTACGACGAGCTCGTCTTTGGCGGCATACTCATCGTCATCATGCTCTTCTTCCCGGAGGGGCTCCTGAGCGCACGCAACTTGAAGAACCTCAAGGGGGCCGCGGTACGCCTCGTACGCGGAAAAGGCGGGGAGGGCGCCGATGGCCGTCCTTGAGGTGAGGGGCATATCCCGCGCGTTCGGGGGCCTCAAGGCCGTGGATGACGTGTCCTTCGAGGTCGCTTCCGGCGAGATCAAGGCGGTCATTGGCCCCAACGGCGCGGGCAAGACCACGCTCTTCAACCTCATCGCCGGGGCGCTCGCGCCCGATTCGGGGGAGGCATACGCGGGCGGCCTCCCCATCCACGGCCTGGAGCCGTACCGGATCGCGCGTCACGGCATCGCGCGCACCTTCCAGAACATCAAGCTCTTCCCGCGCATGACGGTGCTCGAAAGCGTGATGGTGGGCGCGCATCTCTCCGGCTCGTCAGGGGTGTTCGCCACCATGCTCCGCCTGCCCGCGTCGCGCAGGGAGGAGAAGGCGCTCCGGGAGCGCTCCATGCAGGTGCTCGAATTCACCGGGATAGCCCACCTCGCGCACGAGGACGCGGTGAGCCTTGCGTTCGGGAGGCAGCGCGTGGTGGAGATCGCGCGTGCGCTCGCGGCCGGGCCTGCGCTCCTCCTCCTGGACGAGCCGGCCGCCGGCCTCAACATCCACGAGACCAACGAGATCTCGGAGATGATCATGAAGATACGCGGCGGCGGGACAACGGTCCTGGTGATCGAGCACGACATGTCGCTGGTGATGAACATTTCGGACTCCATCGTGGTGCTCTCCTCAGGAAAGAAGATCGCCGAAGGGGGGCCGCGCGACATACAGCGCAATGAAGAGGTCGTCCGCGTGTACCTGGGGGAGGAAGACGATGCTTAGGATCAGGAACCCTGTCTCTTATACACATCTCCGAGCCCACGAGACCGTACTAGATC
>CALMJO010000073.1 GCA_937864375.1 uncultured Spirochaetota bacterium | reverse complement strand
ACACCTCTCTATTCGTCGGCAGCGTCAGATGTGTATAAGAGACAGGCCCGATTGCCATCGCGTCCATGTAGGCGAGCGGGAGCACCGAGATGCTGAACGCCTCGAGGAGACCAATGATGATTCCCCCGGCCACGGCGCCCATGCTGTTGCCCAGCCCCCCCAGGATGGCCACGGTGAAGCCCTTGATGGCGAGCGAGGTGCCGCAGTCGTACTGGGTCTGCGTGATGGGGGAGATCACGCACCCGGCCAGCGCGCCTATGGCCGCGCTCAGCATGAACGAAAGGGTGACCATGGCGCCCACGTCGATGCCGCACAGGCTTGCCGCCATGCGGTCCGAGGAGCAGGCCCTCATGGACCGCCCGGTGGCGGTGCTTTTAAAAAATACGGTGAGTCCCGCCACGATGACCACGCAGGTTCCCAGCACCCAGACCACTTGAGGAGAGATGTAGGCGCCCAGTATATTAATTGAAGACATTTCGTTTCCCGTGAAGAACGGGAGCGAGCGCACCTTCGCGTCCCAAACGTGCAGCGCCGTTTCGCGGATGAGAATGGAAAGCCCTATGGTCACGATGACCATCATGAGCACGGACGGCTTGTTGAGACGGCGGATGATGAGGTAATCGATGAGGCCCCCGATGCCCGCCGTGATGGCCACGGCGCACAGGATGGCAAGGGGCAGCGGCAGGAACGCGGCGAGCGAGACTGCCGTCATGCCTCCCAGCATGAGGAACTCGCCCTGGGCGAAGTTGATGATGCCGGTGGTGTTGTACACGATGTTGAAGCCTATGGCGGTGACGGCATAGATGCTGCCCATCGTGACGCCGGAGAGGATGTACTGTAAAACCTGTTCGGGATTCATGGAAGCCTGGCCGGGGGCATGCGCCCCCGGCTCATATGTGCTCTAGTCGAGTTTCTCGTACGGCACGAACTTTCCGTCCTTGACCGTAAGAATCACGAGGGAGTCCATGCCCAGGCCGTTGTGGTCCTGGGGCGAGAAGCTGAACACCCCCGATGTGCCGGGCAGGCCCTTGATCTGCTCGATCGCGTCGCGCACCTTCTCCCTGTCGTTCACGCCGGCCTTCTTCATCCCCTCGAAGAGGATGATGAGCGCGTCGTACGCGTAGCCCCCGAAGGCGCTCACGTCTTCCTTGTAGCGGGCCTCGTAGTCCTTCTTGAACTTCTGGAGCAGCGCCTTCTGTTTGTTGGTGTCCGGAAGCTGGTCGGCGACCAGGAGCCTGCCCACCGGGAAGATGATGCCGTCGCCCGCCTTGCCCGCCTCTTCGGCGTACTTGAGATTGCCGAATCCGTGGCTCTGGTAGAGCGGCGCCTCCAGCTTGATCTGCTTCATGTTCTTCGCGACGATGGACTGCGCGGGCACGATGGACCAGTTGATCACCGCCTGCACGTTCTGTCCCTTGAGCTTGGCGAGGACCCCGGTGAGGTCGGTCGCCTTGCTGTTGTACACTTCGCTGATCAGGATTGTGATGCCGTATTCAGGGGCGATCTTCTCGAGCTGCTCCTTTCCCGCGGCGCCAAACCCGGTGTTGTCGCTTATGATCCCGATCTTCGAGATGCCGTTTTTCTTCATGGTTTCAAAGATCTTCCTGGCGACGTGGCTGTCCTTCTGCGGGGTCTTGAAGACGTATTTCGCGACCGGGTTCACGATGACCTCCGCCGCGGCGCAGGAGAGCAGCAGCATCTTCGATTCGTCGCACAGCGTCTTTATCTTCATGGTCTCGCCGCTCGTCGAGGGCCCTATGATGGCGAACACCTTCTCTTCCTCGATGAGCTGCTTGGCGAAGGAGATCGCCTTTTCGGGATTCCCCTCGGAGTCCTTTATGATGAGCTCGACCTGCTTGCCGTTGATGCCGCCCTTCGCGTTGATCTCGTCAACGAGCATCTGCGCGGACTTAGACTCGGGCGAACCGAGGTAGGCGGCCGGACCCGAAATGGAGAATATCGCGCCGATCTTCACGGCGTCGCCGGGACCCTTTTTGCACCCGGCGTACACGGCGACGACCGCGACGCACAGGATGACCGTTAAAAGCTTTCTCATTGACATATCTCCTCCGTTTGCGGAAGCGGCGCTTCCGGGGCCCCCGCGGGCCGCTTTTTTATGCAGCGACAGGTACAGTGGAAAAATCGAATATGATAAGCACATGGCGCCCGTCTCCCGAAAGTCAAGTAAATACTTCCCGGAGAGGGCCCGTTATTGAAAAAAAAACGGCCCGGACTGCCGCGGATGGATTCGGTCCGCGGCCGGAAGGCGGCAGCCAAAACGCGCACGAGAGCGCCTCTCCCCCGGAAGGCCGCGCGCACGAGGCGGGTTGCCCTGCGGGACCATGCCGCGCCTCGGGGCCAGGCGCATCCTTCGCGTTATGCGACATACATTGCGGCGCGGGGCTTTGGGGCGGGGTCCTGGCCGCGTGCATGAAAAAGGGCGCGGCGGGAGCCGTTTTCGTGATGCATCCTGGACCCGGATTATCAGTCAGAACAGCGCCTCAGCGGTCCCGTAAAGGCCGCGCAGGTGACGGGCCTCCTCGCCGCGTCCCATGGGGGCGCTCTTCCCGCCCATGATTGAAATCGGGCATTTGGACGCGTTCCCGATTGTACGACTATAACCGGGAAAACCCGGGCCGCGTTCACGGGAAACAAGCCGGTCCCAAACATCGACTCTGCCGCGTCCTCGATGATTATTATTTGATTAGCGCGCGCACCGCCACTATCTTCTACCATATGTAGTAACCATCCCCTGACGTGCGGAGGAGTTTCATGAAGATCCTGCGCGACGCGGTTCTCCCGGCCATTCTCCTTTCGGTAAGCGTTCCCGCGTATCCCGTAGACGTGAGCCTGGGGGCGACCGCCTGTATGTCCAATGGTCTCCCAATTTCGAAAACAAGCTCCGCGGGGAGGGAAACGGCATCACCGCCAGCGCGCCCGCGAACATGAGCGGTGCGTACGGCGACCGGTTTTCGGCGGACCCCAAGTTCATGGCAGGCCCGGTGCTCAACCTGAAGTTTTCCCGGCGGTGGAGCCTGGGACTCGTGGCGCTCATGAGCCAGGAATACGCCATGACATCCGCCTACAAGGTGGACCAGACCGTGCCTGCCGTCACCTTCACATCCAAACCGACATGACGTTCCGCCGCTACGACAGCGATATCACCGCCAATTACCGGGTCGCGTCCTGGCTGGTCGTCTTCGGGGGAGCGAAATATCTTCGCTGGGACGGAACGGGCAACGTCGACGTCTCAAGCAGCCCGGCGGGGTATTTCTCGCATACGGACACGATTATCCTTGGCCAGGCATTGGGACCCGCGCTTGGACTGGGCCTCACCGTTCCGCTGGTCGAGGCGCTCCACCTCGCCGCTTCCGCGTCGTTTTTATACATGAAGTCCAGGGGGGAACAGGAGATATCGCTGTCGGAGAACGCGGGTCCCTTCGTCACCACGACCACACATGACTCGCCCGTCTACCATGGCTTCAACTGCATGGCGGGACTTGGGTATTACTTTGACTCCCTCCAGACCTCGCTGATCATCGGGGCGCGTTACCAGTACCTTAAAAACCGGGACAACCCCCCGGACACGTTCTCCGGCATAACGGCGACGGCGGTATATTCGTTTTAAAAGGTACGGGTCGAGGCGACGCACGGGGGGATGAGGCACTCGTTCACCTTCGCGTTGAGGATGTCGGACACGGTTTTAATTTCGCCGGAGCCGTCGATCATGCTCTGCGCCCCGGCGGCGTTCACCTGGGCGAGATCGCTGACGCCGGAGACCGACTTCATGATTTCCCCCGACGCGTTCTTCTGCTCCCCGGTGGCGTTGCGGATTTCCGTGGCGCGCGCCTTCACCGTCCCGGCCTCCTTCATGACCATGGCGCCGGCCTCCGACCGTTTCCGCATGAACTTCAGGAGCGCATCCCCCGCCCAGGCCGCGCGCTGCATCAGGTCTTCAACCGATCTCCCTGTACGACGCCGAATACTGCGCCGCAAGATCCCTGTAAGCCTTCTGCCCCAGGGCCAGAAGGTCGCGATGCCGCTGTGTCACCTCGCCCACCTCCGCCGCGGGTGCGCCCGCGTAGATCTTCCCGGCGGGGACCACCTGCTTCTTCCTCACCAGGGACTTCTCGCTCACGATGGCCCACTCCTCCACGACCGAACCGTCGGTGACGAGCGACTGCATGCCTATGAGCGCGCAGTCCTGGACGGTGGACGCGTGCACCATCGCGAGGTGCCCCAGGATGACCGCGTTGCCTAACCGGGTAATGCCCGGCCCGTGCATCACCACGCCCTCCTCGACGGCGCACCCGTCCCCTATGATAATGGTGCCGAAGTCGGCGCGTATGGTCGCGCCAAAGCCGATCCAGCAATCCCTCCCGATCCGCACGTCGCCGATGACGTGCGCCGTGGGCGCGATCCATGTACCCTCCCCGACGACGGGTGTCTTATCCTTGAATGAACATACTGGCATGGAATTCCTCGCAGTTTATCCGGCAGTTACAGACCGTATTCTATATTTCCCGGCATACACTCTCACGGCACCCCCGTGAACTCAAGCCAAATTGCGCCGCGCGCCGTTCCCCGGCGGCATTTTCCCCCATTGATTTGCCTTTCGCCCCGGCGGACATTATCTTCCTTTACTTGGGATAAAATACGAAGGGAGGTTGGGAATGTATCTTCCATTGCTTGCATGTGCGTACTGCCTGGGCGACGTGGCGGGCGGTCGCCTGTACACCTGCGAGAACCACCGCTACGTTCATTTTCCCGACGGCGAGTACCTTGCATCGGTTCCCTTCCTGCCGGAAAACATCCTGGACGGGATCACCTGCCCCGACTGCCACGTGCGGATCGGCGGCATTCACCACCCGGGCTGCATGTACGAGGTCTGCCCGCGCTGCGGCGGGAGGCTCGTCGAGTGCGGATGCGCGGAAGCGCATGTCCATTGAGAGCGGGCAGCAGGGAGCGGGCGCGCGCTCGCCACGACGAAATTTATTTCCAGGACCGATTAAAGCCGGGCATCGCCCCGCCGCGCGGCGTTGAACGTTCGCCGGGGGTTCAGACCGTACGCGCATCGGACCCCCCGCATTCAGCCGCATTGCTTCAAGAAACAAGGCATGATAACGAAAGACCGTCATCCCCTGCAGGCAGCTTTCCCGCTTTCCCGAATACCCCGCACGGGACCGCGTACCCGAAAAATTTCAAAAAATTTTGTGCGGTTTGCCCGCCTCCGGACAAATGGTAACAGGGAGCGGCGGGCGGCGACGGACTTCCGGGACGAACGGAATCCGGGCCGACGCCGGCGCCCTCATTACCATTACACCGGGGACGACGGAGGGCGCGTGCCTGAGCGGCCTCCCCGGACTGCAAGGAGGACGTATGAAGCGAGTACTGTTTTTCATGGTTTCAATGATGTGCGCATCGGGCATGCTCTTCGCCGAAGAAGCAAAAGCCCCGGAGAAGAGGGACAATCCTCCCCAGACGCTTTTTGGCGTAATGGGAAGCGATTACAGCTTTTCGGGATACGGCGCGCTCACGTACCAGCACACGCGCATAGGCGGGCACATCGCCCACTGCGCGGGCGGCAGGGGCGGGCTCATCGTGAACGATTCCTTCGTGGTGGGATTTTCCGGCATGGGTGTCGCCTACCCCACGAGGCGGGAGACGCTTTCGGGAGAGTCCTATGACGGCACCAGGCCGTACGCGGAGATCGGCTGGGGCGGACTGCTGCTCGAGTATCACTTTTTCCCAAAAAGCCTGTTCCACCTGTCACTGGGGCTCACCACGGGCGCCGGCGGGATCGGTTTTTCGAAGCACGACGACGACAGCGGGGATGAAAACCACAACGGCGACACGAAGGCCTTCTTCGTAATCGAGCCCGAGATTGGCGCATATGTCAACCTTACGCGCTTCTGCCGCCTGGGCGTGTTCGTATCGTACCGCGTGACCAGCGGCGCCGACCACCAGGAATTTCGCGACAGGGATCTGCGCTCCTACGGCGCCTCCGTCGCGGCACAGTTCGGTTGGTTTTAGCGCATGGCGCGCCCGCCCGGGGTGAGGCCGCACCCGGCCCGCGGACGGGCGCACGAACAAATCTGTTTGACGGATAAGGAGGGCGATGATAAGGAGGAGTGAGTCTCTGCTACGAGATCACCGTCGTTCACAAGGCAGGAAAGCTCCGGTATGGCAGTCAACAGCGCGCTGCGCTCCCGTTTCGCGGAAATATTCCTCGACTATTATCCGGTCGCCTACAGCGCCGTCTATTCGAAGATCGGGAACGCCCACGACGCCGAGGACATCTGCCAGGAGATGTTCATCCGCCTTTACGCGAAGCTGGACGGCGTCGACAACGTGAGGAAATGGATCTTCATCGCCCTCAACCTTATCATCAAGGAATACTACAGGAAGCACAGGAGAAACGTCACCGACATCGACGACGTGTTCGATGACGCGGCCCTTACGTTCGTCAACGGCTTCCGCGACACGCGCATCATCATAAAGGAGGTGCTGGAGGAAGAGGGAACGTACGCGGACGACGTCGACCGCGTCGTCTTCGAGCTCGTGGCGATGAGCGGTCACAGCTACGCCGAGGCGGCGGCCCACCTGGGGCTCACGAGACGGCAGGTCGAGTACCGCTACGGGCAGATCGTGGCGCGGGTCATGGAACGGCTTAAGCAGCGCGGGGTGAAACACCTGGAGGACCTGCTATGAGCGTGATGAGCGATATCCTATCGCGTTTCGCGCTCGGGCGGCACGTGCCGCCCGAGGTACGCAGGCATGCGCTCGTGTCAAAAAGCA
>CALMJO010000072.1 GCA_937864375.1 uncultured Spirochaetota bacterium | reverse complement strand
AATATTGCGGCGTGAATAACGCCTAACTCAAGTAAATTTTATTTCCATGCTTTCTGGTTGACGGCTTGCCGACACGCAAATCTTACACGCCTCTGGAAAGTTACAGCTTCTTCTCGCGGTACCACTTGATCGTTTCCACGAACATCTGCACATTGTCCTTCGCGGGTTTCCAGCCCAGCTCCCCCTTGGCCCTGTCGCAATCCATGAGGAAGTTTGAAAGTATGAAGAGCAGGTGCTCCTTCCGCAGGTAGCTTATGTTGAGCGGGCGCAGCACGAACGACAGTATTTTCGTGAAGAGCGAGGTGATGTGCTTCACCTGGCAGTTCAGGCTTGCAAGCTCCTTCACGCGCTGCACCTCCTCCGCCTGGGTGGGAACGCTGTCGGAGCCCAGGTTGTAGACCTTGCCGCGCGAAGATTCGGTCCGCATCGAGAGGAGGATGGCGTCCGCCACGTCGTCCGGGTGAACGAGCTGGAAGCGGGACGAGCCGTCGCCGGCGATGTAGAGCCTGTTGGAGTCCTCCATGCCGAGCGCCATGTAAAGAATGACGAGGATCATGGAATCGTCGAGCCCGGGACCGGTGATCGTGGTGGGCCTGAACACGGTAAGGTTCATTCCTTCTTTCTCCGCATAGGAAAGGCAGAGCTTTTCGGCCTTGAGCTTGTCCCTGCCGTACGCGGAATTGGGTTTAACCGCATCGTCCTCCCCGACCGGGACGGTCTTTGGCTTGCCGAAAACCTTGGCCGACGAGAGGAATACGAATTTCTTGACCTCGTTGTCGCGCGCGATGTGGAGGAGGAAATCGGTACCCTTCACGTTTATCTTCTTCATGAACCGGCGGCCGTAGTGGGAGGAGTTTTCGATGTCCATGAGGTGGATCACCGTGTCCACGCCCTTGCAGGCGCCCTGGACGAGCTCGTGGTCGAGGATGTTTCCCTCGACGAATTCGGTCACCGCGGGGGAGTCCTTGAGCTTCCAGAAATCGAGGCCGCGTACCGGGATGTTCTGCTGCATGAACCTCTGTGCCAGCGTCTTCCCGAGCAGGCTGTTGCATCCAGTGATGAGTACCATACGCGTACCTCGCGATTCGATTCGGCGCACCTGCCTCTAAGGATCGGGCACCCGAAGTTTTTCGTCAAGCAGATTTATCCGTCCCGACATGTGAGCGCGAAGGCGCGCGGACCATTAATCCTTTGACAATTCGCGCGAGGGTGCTATTCATGATTCATGTTCATCCATGCTATTCCGGCAGGCACCGGCCGGCATTCACTCCCGGAGATAACGAGATGCTGCACACCACACTCTGCGATCGGCTCAAAATCAGGTACCCCATAATACTCGCGGGCATGGCCTATGCGGGCGATCACGCGCTGGCCGCCGCCGTGAGCCGCGCCGGGGGCCTGGGCGTCATCGGGTCGGGCAACCTTTCCACCGAAGACCTGGCCCGGGAGATCGATGCCTATTTCAAGCTCACAAGCATCCCGCCCGGTGTCAACGTGTTCCTCAAGGACCCGGAATCGCCGGCCAAGGCTGAGCGCGCGTGCCGCATGGGAATCGGCGTGCTCTTCACCGGGATAGGCAACCCCGCGCCGGTCGTGCGTTATGCGAAAGACGCAGGCATACTTTTAATCCCCACAGTGGCCACCGTGCGCCACGCGCTCTCCGCGCTCAAGGCCGGGGCCGACATCCTAGTGGCCGAGGGACAGGAGGGCGGGGGCCACATAGGCTCGGTGGGCACGCTCCCGCTGGTCTCCCAGGTCCGCGCCGCGGTGGGCGACCGCATTCCCGTCATCGCGGCCGGGGGAATCGGGAACGGCGCCCAGCTCGCGGCATGCCTCATGCTGGGGGCCGTGGGCGCCATGATGGGTACGCGTTTCCTGGTGGCCGAGGAGTGCCCCGTGCACGACGACCTCAAGTCCTCGCTCATCGCCGCGACCATAGACGCGACGACGATCACCGGGAGCTTCACGGGCTTCCCCATGCGATGCCTGGAGAACGATTTCACCCGGGCCTTCCAGGAGATGGAGAAGGCCAAGCCGAGCATTGAGCTTTTAATGTTCGGAAAGGGCAAGATCGCCGACGGCCTCATGCGGGGCGACGTGCGCAACGGCTCCTGCCCCGCCGGCCAGGTCATAGGCCAGATCACGTGCAGGGAGCCCGCCGCGGTCATAATCGAGCGGGGCGTCCGCGAGGCATGCGCGGTGACCGAGCGCATAGTCCGCGGCGGCGGCTTCAACGGCTGGGACGGCGGCCCGGCGCTCACGGACTGACATGTCCCTCTGCGAAGCCTGCGTCATCGAGGAAAAGATACACGTCTGCTGCGCGCGCTACCCGCTTTCCGGGAAGCGCGTTCCGCTCGGGCTCGCGTGCGGCAGGACGGTGCTCGCCTGCCGGGAGCTTGACGCGCGGGGGCTCTGCAGGTCGTACGACACGCGCCCGGAGGGTTGCAGGAGCTTTTACTGCGACCGCTACGCTTCAACAGAACGCCGGCTGGGCCCCGCGAGGGAACCGGAAAAGCGCCACTCATAGTGGCCGCCCCCTTTAAATGCGCACCACCGGGTGGAACATGGCAGCGAATACGGCGGACTGGTGAGGGATTATCTCCGTGTCGAAGGATTTCAACCTTTCCATCGTTGGAAAAGGTACGTTACGCGTCGAATTCCACGACGAACCTGGCACCCATCCCGCGATCAACCCGCACGACCCCCTTGAGCTGCCCTGCAAGCAGGCCCACCAGCCGGAGACCGAACCCTGTGGTGGCTTCATCGTCCAGGTTGACCGATCCGGGGATGCCGCAGCCGTTGTCCTCGAAAATAAACGTGACCCTTCCATTTTTTTTCGTTACCTCGACGGTTATCTGGCCCTTGCCGTTTCCGTTGAACGCGTGTTTCATGGCGTTGGTGACAAGCTCGTTCAGCATGATTCCGAGGGATGTCATCTTTTTCACGTCAATGGCAAAATCCCCGATCCGCTTCACGACCGTCACCGTGTGCCCGTTCGGAAACAGGACGACGATGTCATCAACCATGCGGGAGAGGTAATCTGCGACCGGCATTTCCCGGAGATCCTCGGAACGATACAGCTTGTCGTAGAGGACCGCCATGCTCTGTACCCTGCTACCGGCGTCCTTTAGGGCCTCCTTTGCCTTTCCGTCCTCCAGGGTCTCCGCCTGGAGGACAAGGATACTCTTCACGGTGTTCATGTTGTTTTTCAGCCGGTGGTGTACTTCCTTCAGCAGAACTTCTTTTTCCGCGAGGAGTGCCCTGATTCGCTCCTCGGCCTCACGGCGCATGGTAATGTCATGGGCCACTCCGACATATTCGGCCACCGTCCCACCGACCCTGTGCTTTGGCGACGCGTTGGAAGTATGCCACTTCCATGTCCCGTTTTTATGAAGAACCCGGTACTCTACGCCGCCCTGACGTTTCCCCGACTCGACGACCTTCCTGAAAAAGAGTTCGAATGCAGCCATGTCATCGGGATGAACGAAGGGCACTAAAGACTTCCCGACGACTTCCGTGGTATCATGCCCCAGAATCTCCGTCCAGTTAGGCGATACGTACGTAAAAATCCCCTGGGAGGAGAGTGAATAAATGATGTCGTTGGCGTTCTCCACGAGGGCACGGAACTTCTCTTCGCTTTCACGAAGGGATTCTGCGATGTCCCGGATCTTCCGGTTAAGGCGGGTAACCCGGAAACCGAATCCAAAAGACAGCAGGAGGAGAAGCACCGCTCCCGCCACTCCGGGCCAGTACTGACGCAAGGCCTGCCGAATCGTAACCTCGCCGATTCTCTCGTACGGCGGCAGCCTGAGGACGCGTAGAAGCTCGTGCACCACGGCGTAATCCTGCGGGATGGTCCACCCGGCCCCGCTGACCGACCTCGCTGCACTATCGTCCTTGTCCATCTTCAGCAGGGCGATAGATATACGCTTGCTCAGTATGGAATCCGTGTCGGACAGAGCCGCAAACGGCCATTCGGGATACAGACGCGTCGACAGAAGATAAGGATATCGTGGATATAAAGACGATTTGCTGTTTATCACCCTGATTTGACCAAGGAGCAAAGTCCCTTCCCTTGCCATCCGCTCGAGCTGCGTACTGCGGACCGTTCCCGCGTCCGCCAAACCCGACAGTACCGCTTTTACCACGGCGTCATGGGTTCCCTCGAAGGTGAGGGATGAGAAATCGCCGTAAGGATCCAGTTCCGATTCAATCATCTCCCCCATGGCGGCGTGCCAACCCCCCATGGAATTACTGTCAACGGCAGCGAAGCGCATTCGCCGAAGGTCCCGTAGATGCACGATGTCGCTCCTGTCCGCCCTGGTAAAAATCACCCCCCCAAAACAGGACAGGGGTTCCCGGGTCCCGGGAACCTGCAGGGTCGCGATGCGGTGGGCAAGGCCATGGTATTCGAGAAGGGCGTAATAGGACGAGTTAGCCACAACGTAGGAGACCCGGCGCTCCCGCACCGCCGTGATTATTTCATTGAATCCCAGGGGTATTATCTCGAACTTGAGCGGAAAAAGATTCTGCGCCAGGTAAGACGCCGTGGGCTCCCATTCCTCAAAGCATTTTTGGACGCCGCGATTGGCGAGAACGCCTATGCGAATTGTGCCGTCCCTCTTCAGCTCCGCATTCGCGTCAACGGTGCGATCACTAATGCTTTTCTCATCCAACCGTTCCGCTCCGTCCCATCCCTTCCCCAACGTTGGCCGGACAAGCAGAAGGCCCGCAATCACTGCAACGATAACCGCGAGTGCGGGCACAAAGCACGGTTTGATCCTGTTATGCTTAGGGTTCATGACCACTTTATCATATTCCGAATCTATACCAGGGAAACGCAGGATTAAATGTTTTTTTCAAAGCAGCGGCTTTTTTCTTCTGTTTTCCCTTTCTTCCGTCCCGTTTAGCTCTGCCTGTTTCACCTGGAGCGCCGCCAGCGCCCTTACGCAACTCCGGTTCAGCCAACGGGTACAACCCGCCGTGCCCTGCCGCAGCACCACAGGAAGTGAAACAGGAACTGCCCCTTCACCCGATTTCTCCCGGCTTTTTTGAATAATCCCGCCCCGACGCTATATTTTAAGCAGAAGCCCGGCACGCCCGCGCCCATGCGCGTGCGTGCACCCTCCATTGCCCTCCCGACCGCCCCGGGAGTGGAAATTTATTCCACGGATTTTTATTTTTTATTGACTATAACAATTATTATTAAAAATTTGCTTTCAGGTATAGACATATTTATAGCTAACAATATTATGTACTTTGTAATACAAGCTGGCACTGCACGCCATACACCACCGGGGGGTTGGACATGGGTAAATTCAGCTACAACCAGGAAGCGCTCAAGAACCTGAACATCCAGGACACGAAAATCCTGGACCGTCTCGTCGATTCCGAATCGGCGCGGCAGGCGCACCTGAAAAAGGACCACTCGCAGCGCGACAAGCGGGTTTCCCTCAAGGAAGCCATCGCCGAGTACGTGAAAGACGGCGACATCTGCACCGACGCCGGCTTCGCCTACGTGCGCACCTCGCACCAGTCGTATTTCGAGATCATGCGGCAGGGCAAGAAGGACCTCCAGTTCATAGGGTCGCCCAACACGAACCACACCTACATGATCAACAACGGTCATTGTAAATATTCGCACAATTCCTACGTGGGCGCCGAGATGCGCGGCACCGACCGCAACTACTCGCGCCAGCTCAAGGAGGGCCGCGTCACCATCCTCTCCGAATGGAGCCACGGCTCCATGGCGCAGGGCTTCAAGGCCGCGCAGCTGGGGCTTCCCGGCGTGTTCAGCAAGCAGCTCCTGGGCTCGGACATCGTCCGCCACAACCCGTACGTCAAGGTGATGCAGAACCCCGCGCGCGACGACCATGATCCCTGCGTGTTCATTCCCGCGCTCTTTCCCGACGTGACCATCATCCACGCCCAGGCCGCGGACAGGTGCGGGAACGCCCGCATCTACGGACCCATAGTGAACGATGCCGCGCTCGCCGCCGCCGCGCGGAAAGTTATCATCACCGCCGAGGAGATCGTTCCCGAGTCGGAACTGCGCTACAACAACAAGGGCGTGGTCATTCCCTTCATGTATGTTGACGCCGTGGTCGAGCTGCCCTTCGGCGCGGTGCCCGGAAACATGCCGGGCCATTACTACTGGTCGCGCCAGTGGTGGGAAAAGTTCCTGCGACTGGGGACGAAGAACGAGGACACCATGCGCGATTTCCTCAACGAATGGGTGTACGGCTGCAAGGACCAGTTCGAGTTCGTGGAGAAGCTGGGCGGCGCGAAATGGATCGCGTCCTCGAAGCGCCTCACCAGGACCGCCGAGTACGACAACGAGGACGAGGGCTATGACTTCTCGTATACGCCCTTCACCCCGGAAAAAGATCCCGGCATCTATTACTAAAATCGGAGGAGAAAGCCATGACCGCAATGAAACCAGCCAATCCGCTTGAAATGGTCGCGTTCGTACTCTCGCAGCAGATAAAGGACCACCAGATCATCTACGTGGGGACGGGGCTCCCCATGGTCGCCGCGATACTGGCGCGCAAGACCCACGCCCCCAACATCACGCTCGTGTACGAATCGGGCGGGCAGAATCCCATTGAAGGGGACATGCCCTGGTCCGTGGGCGATCCCTTCACGTGGAGAAAATCGCCCATCATCCAGGAGATGAGCTACTCCTTCGCGCAGGCCGGCAACGGCTACGTGGACATTGGCTTCCTGGGATTCGCGCAGATCGACATGTACGGCAACATCAACACCCACATGATAGGCGATAGCTTCCTCAAGCCCAAGTCCAGGCTTACCGGCTCCGGCGGGAACAACGACCTCTCCTCGCTCACGGAAAACATGGTGCTCGTGGGGATACAGAACCCGGACAAGTTCGTGAAAAAGGTGGACTTCATCACGAGCGTGGGGCACCTCACCGGCGAGGACTCTCGGAAGAAGGCGGGCCTGCTGGGCAACGGCCCCATCGCCGTCGTGACGAACGCCGGGGTGTACGATTTTCACCCGCAGTCCAAGCGCATGCGCGTGAAGTCGCTCCACCTGGGCGTGTCCTTCGACCTCGCACAGATGGCCACCGGCTTTGAGCTCCTGAGGCCCGACGACGAGGATGTGCCGGTCACACCCTCCCCCACCCCCGAGGTGCTCGAGGTGCTCAGGAAGAAGGTTGATCCGCACGGGGTGTTCACGAGCATACCGGGGATGTGATTTTCTCTACGAGGGCGCGGATGCAAATCCGCGCCCGGCATACGCCTCTCACACACGCAAAAACCGCGAAACAGGATTGCGGTTTTTGCGTTTTCAGTGCGTTAATTCACGGCGCTTTCAATGGAGTATTGAGAATTTATTGAACCCCGGCGACCATCAACCCCGCCGCCCTGGCCGCGACCGCAAGTTGCGCGTCATGCGTCAGCATGACGACATCCTCCTGTCGCTCGTCTTTCCACAAAAGAGCCGTTGAGAGGTGGATAGCATCAAGTGAACCGACAATGGTCTGGAAAGGTCCTGCGGACCTTTCCAGGACCGCCGCATTCAGTTCGATTATGTTTATGGTTTTTATAAAATCCGAAAAAACTTCCTGGTAGTCCGACAGCGTTTCATCCGATATTTTCCCTTCAAGCCGGAGCCTGTACAGGGTCCTGTTGCATTCCACGCGCAACAGCTCGCTTGATCCGGCTTCCCCCCATTTTCCGAACCTCGCATAGGCGTCCTTGTGGTTGAACAATACCCTCAGTACCGCCGATGAATCTATATAGGTGATCAAAGCCTTCCCCGCCGGCGATCCTCAACGAGGTATTCCACCGGGTCGATATCAAGGCTGACTTTCAGATGCAGCGAACCGCTCATTTCCTTCTTCGAGGGCGGGTGAATAACAATGCCCCGCTTTTTTCCGGGAAACGGCTTGATTTCCGCAATGGGAACGTCCCTGTCCACCACCACGATTGTTCCACCGGCCCTTACGCGTTTCATCGTCGCGCTCAGATGCGCCTTCAGGTTTGAGATTGAGATAGTTTCCATATGACCAGTTTAGGTCATTTCTGGTCATCCGTCAAGGAGAAATCCGGGAATGTAGAAGGCACGGATACGCATCCGCGCCCGCTCACAACAATTCATACGCATGAAAACCGCGGAGAAGCTTCCGCGATTTTTCATTGTATGCGGTTGCTGTGAACGCCTGGAATGGGGGGGAATTGTTATTTCAGACTGACTATTATTGTGACAATTGAATTGACAATTGAGATACCTTTTGAAATAATGTATTTCACTAAAATAAATATGGAAAGGCAATTTTTATGTCGCATACCTCCAGAACATATCCGCATATTCAATTTAAAAAAACCTGGAAATTGACTGAAACAGCACTATATCATTTCGGCCAATGTGATGCTACTATAAAAGCGATTTCAAACACTCCGATCAGACCTGATTACAGAGCTGACCTACACTCGATAGCATTGATCAAGGGAGCACAGGCTACCACAGCAATTGAAGGAAATACATTAACCTACGAACAAATCCGGGAGATTCAAAAAGGGAAAAAGATTTCTCCAAGCAAAGAATACCTTCAAATAGAGGTACAGAATATAATTACTGCGCTGAACGGTATATTGCATGAACTACTTGTTCAAAAGAAAATTGAAACAATAAACCCGGAACTGATTAGAAGCTTCCACAAGATGGTCGGCAAGGATCTTGGTGATCACTTCAAGGCAATTCCCGGCAGATTCAGAAACAACAATGTTACTGTAGGAAATTATTTGGCACCGGATTACACTGATGTCCAGAATTTAATAAATCAATTATGTGCCTGGTTAAAAGAAGAATTTCATTATGAAAGCGACCAGAGTTTTACCGAAGCCATACTACAAGCCATTGTCACCCATATTTATATTGCATGGATACATCCTTTCTCTGATGGAAATGGAAGAACCGCGCGATTGCTAGAGTACTATTTACTACTGCGCGCCGGTGTGCCCGATATAGCATCACATGTTTTATCAAATCATTATAACTTCACCCGAAGCGAATATTATCGACAAATAGAAAATGCTACTCTGAAAAAAGATTTAACTGAATTCATCGACTATGCGGTTCAAGGTTTTAGAGATGGTCTATATGAAACGCTCGCTATAATTCAGGAGAATCAATTACAGATAACATGGCGCAATTATATATATGGAATTTTTGATAATAAAAAGGCGACAGGAAAAGCTACAATCGCTATTAAGCGCAGGAGAAATTTAATATTAAGAATTCCATCAGATAAAAACATAAATGAAACCGAAATCAGCGAATTACATCCGTCAATAATTCGTGAATACTCGGGCCTTTCCGAAAGAACGCTGTCCAGAGATCTTGAAGAATTAATAATCATGGATTTAGTGGATAAAAATAAGGATGGATACAGGGCGAAGGTGGAAATATTAAAAAAGTATATGGCTCTAAGATTGAATCAATAATATGGACCCGTTTGGGAGTTCCCTACCTCACGAACCCGCCCCTCAGCATCCTCCGCCAACCCTTCCCCACCACGATCCCCTCGACCTT
>CALMJO010000071.1 GCA_937864375.1 uncultured Spirochaetota bacterium | reverse complement strand
CATTTCAACACCGGTAACAACGCTCTTCTTGGTTTCGATAAAACCGATGATTTCAACTTCCTCGCCGGTCTTTACCATGCCGCGCTCAATCCTGCCCGTAACAACGGTTCCGCGGCCGGTGATGGAAAACACGTCTTCGATGGGCATAAGGAAGGGTTTGTCCTTCTGACGCTTGGGCTCGGGAATGTACGAATCAAGAGCGTCGGCAAGCTTGAGGATGGGACCGCATGCCTCGCAGGCCTCCTTTCCGCATCCACACTCCATGGCCTTGAGGGCGGAACCGGGAACGATGGGAATCTCGTCGCCGGGGAATTCGTACTTGCTGAGGAGTTCGCGTACTTCCATCTCGACAAGCTCAATCAGCTCGGCCCTGTCGGCGGGATCCAGCTGGTCAACCTTGTTCAGGAATACCACTATGTAAGGAACGTTCACCTGGCGGGCAAGCAGGACGTGTTCTTTCGTCTGGGGCATGGGACCATCGGTGGCCGCAACTACCAGGATCGCAGCGTCCATCTGGGCGGCGCCGGTGATCATGTTCTTGATATAGTCGGCATGACCGGGGCAGTCCACATGGGCATAGTGCCGGTTCTTGGTCTCGTATTCCTGGTGAGAGGTGGCAATCGTTATACCACGGGCCTTTTCTTCGGGCGCATTATCGATCTGGTCGTAGTTGATGGGCTTGTTCTTCCCACCGATCGCATTGGTCAGGCATTTCGTGATAGCCGAAGTAAGAGTGGTCTTGCCGTGGTCAATGTGCCCGATGGTGCCCACATTAACGTGCGGTTTGCTCCTTTCAAACTTTTCCTTTGCCATTGTATCTCTCCTTAAAAATAATTTCAGATATGGAAAAGACGTGAAAACAATCTCCGCGCTTTCGTGAAAGCCCCACTTTAACGATTTACACGCTACGGGAGTGTTTCTGATCTAACGAGGACAGTTAAGATACTATAAGATAGAACTTCCTCTTCCCGGATCAAAATCCGAGTGAATGAATTAATAAAATTCACACCCCTCCTGTCAATAAATTAATTCATAAATTAATCAAAATTTTCATACGATTCGGCCCATCAGGCGTGCAACAATGGTGTCCGTAATGGTCCTGGGGACAAGGTCATAATGGTGAAACTGCAGGGTATGCGATGCCCTTCCCTGCGTGAGGGACCTTAGCGAGGTAGCATATCCGAACATTTCAGACAGGGGGACGAACGCATCGATCACCTTGAGCTGTCCCCGTACATCTATTTTATCGATTTTACCCCGTCGGGTGTTTACGTCATTTATGACATCTCCCATGTATTCATCCGGAACGACCAGTTCCAGCTTCATTACCGGCTCCAGAAGCGTCGGTTCGCCCTTGCGGGCCCCGTCCTTGACCGCCATGGTCGCCGCAATTCTATAGGCTACATCGACGGCATCCGACTCATTGTACGCTCCCCCCGTCAGGGTAACCTTGATATCGACCATACGATACCCTGCAAGAACGCCCGCTTCCATGGCGTCTCTGACCCCGCTTTCGATGTGGGGAATGAAAAGGGGCGGTATCTCGTTGTTTTTCAGTTTCTGTTCAAAGATCAAGCCGGTACCGGGCTTCAGGGGCTCCATTGCCAGGATTACATGACCAACCTGGTTTTTGCCCGCGATCTGGCGTTCGTACCGGTGCTCCATGGTCACGGGTTTGGTAATTGTTTCCTTATATGCTACCTGGGGTTTCCCTATGTTCGCGCTTACGTTAAACTCACGCGTAAGCCTGTCGATAATGATCTCCAGGTGCAGCTCTCCCATGCCGGATATGATATTCTGGCCCGTATCCTGGTCCGTCTTGACCCTGAAGGTGGGGTCCTCCTCCTCCAGGCGCTTCAGGGCCGCAGACATCTTGTCCTGGTCTGCCTTGGTTTTTGGTTCGATGGCTATGGAGATCACCGGATCCGGGAAATCCATGCGCTCCAGCAGCACCTGGGCATTTTCCTCTGCAAGAGTGTCCCCGGTACGTGCGGTTTTGAGTCCGACTATTGCGGCTATGTCGCCCGTATATATTTCCTGCACGTCCTCACGATCGTTCGCATGCATCCGGAGAATGCGACCTATCCTCTCCCGCTTTTTCTCGGACACGTTCATCACCACGTCGCCCGCCTTTACGTGGCCGGCATAAACCCTGATAAACGCAAGCTTTCCCACGTAGGTGTCCGACATTATCTTGAAAACCAGCGCGGTGAACGGCTCCTTGTCGCTCGCCTCCCTGGTGATCATCTCCTCGTAATCCCTGGGGTTGTGTCCCTGGACGGATTTCACGTCCCTGGGCGATGGCATGTATTCGACGATCGCATCCAGCACCGGCTGCACTCCCTTGTTTTTCAATGCGCTCCCGCAGAAAACCGGGAAGAGGGCCGACCGCAGCGTCGCCTCGCGAACCGCCTTTTTCACTTCGTCCGGTGAAATCTCGGCGCCCTCGACGAATTTTTCCATCAAGGTGTCATCGAACTCCGCAAGGGCTTCGATCATCGCTTCGCGGTGGGCCCTGGCCGAATCCAGGAATTCAGCGGGAATTTCAACTTCGGAGAATTCCTCTCCAAGCAGGTTTGTCCACAGGATGCTCTTCATGTGAACAAGGTCCACTACACCGCTGAACTTGTCTTCTACCCCCATGGGAATCTGGAGGGGCAGGGGACGCGCATGCAGCTTTTCCCTGATCATCCGGATGCAGCGGTCATAGTCGGCGCCTATGCGGTCCATTTTATTGACGAAACAGATCCGCGGGATGTGGTACCTGTCGGCCTGGCGCCACACGGTCTCCGACTGCGGCTCAACGCCCGCGACGCCGTCAAACACCGCTATCGCGGAATCCAGGACCCTGAGACTGCGCTCCACCTCGATCGTGAAGTCGACGTGCCCCGGGGTGTCGATGATATTGATCCTGGTGTTTTTCCAGAAGGTCGTGGTCGCGGCCGCGGTGATCGTGATGCCGCGCTCCTTCTCCTGGACCATCCAGTCCATCTCCGCCGTACCCTCGTGGACCTCGCCGATCTTGTACGTTTTTCCCGTGTAATAGAGGATGCGCTCCGTGAGCGTGGTTTTGCCCGCGTCGATATGCGCCATTATGCCGATATTCCGCGTCCTGTTCAGGGGAAGCTCTCTGCCCATTATATTTTCCTTTTACCGAATACGCGAATACCAGGGATCTCCCCTGGTATTCAAAACCCGAAATTAGCCGTTTTGACCTTCTAGAACTTGTAGTGAGAAAACGCCTTGTTCGCTTCGGCCATCTTGTGCGTATCTTCGCGCTTCTTGATCGAGGCGCCGGTATTGTTATACGCATCCATGAGCTCTCCGGCGAGCTTCTGGAACATGGTCTTTTCCGAGCGGCCGCGGGAATAGCTGATGAGCCAGCGGATACCGAGCGCCTGCCTGCGTTCCGGACGAATCTCGATCGGGACCTGGTACGTGGCGCCTCCCACTCTGCGCGATTTTACCTCGACCACGGGCTTCACGTTTTCGAGCGCCTGCATGAACACCTCTATGGGGTTCTTCTTCGCGCGCTGCTCGAGAATGTCCATCGCCTTGTAGAAGGCGTTTTCGGCCACGCCCTTTTCCCCGTCGTACATCATGCAGTTTATGAACTTGGTAACCAGCGTGCTGCTGAACTTTGGATCGGGCAACACTTCACGCTTTTCCGGTCTTCTTCTTCTGGGCATTGCAGTCCTCTTAAAGATTCCTTATGATATTTGGATTGTTCGTTATGCCTTGGGACGCTTTGAGCCGTATTTCGAGCGGCTCTTCCGCCTGTCTTCCACGCCAAGCGAATCGAGCGTGCCGCGCACTATGTGATAACGGACGCCGGGAAGGTCCTTGACCCTGCCGCCGCGAACCAGCACCGCCGAGTGTTCCTGCAGGTTGTGACCGACGCCGGGAATGTATGCGGTAACCTCAATGCCGTTGGTAAGGCGCACACGCGCAACCTTGCGAAGGGCCGAGTTGGGCTTCTTGGGCGTTACGGTCATGACGCGCGTGCACACCCCGCGCTTCTGCGGACAGTTCTTGAGGGCGGGAGATTTCGATTTCTTCCTTTTATTTTCCCTTCCCTTTCGGATCAGCTGGCTGATAGTAGGCATTTGCTCTCCTTAAAATCACGAATATTAAAGTAAGATTTCCACTATGGTTCAGGGGGATATTCCTCCCCCGGCACTATACAGAAT